>JALYMZ010000193.1 GCA_030773435.1 Actinomycetota bacterium
GGGCAGCGCGCAGGTCCTCGGGCACGATGTCGCGGCCGAGGGCAGCGCGATCCGAGCCCTGGTCGGCTACATGCCGGAGCACGAGGTGCTGCCACCCGACGTCTCCGCGTCCGACCTCGTCGTCCACCTCGCCCGCATGTCGGGGCTGCCACCCGACGCGGCGCGGGAGCGCACCGCGGAGGTGCTGCGCCACGTCGGGCTGGCGGAGGAGCGCTACCGCCCGATCGGCGGTTACTCCACCGGCATGCGACAGCGGGTCAAGCTGGCGCAAGCGCTGGTGCACGACCCGCGGCTGGTCCTGCTCGACGAGCCGACCAACGGGCTCGACCCCACGGCGCGCGATGACATGCTGGCGCTCGTACGTCGGGTCGGCAGCGAGTTCGGCATCGCGGTGCTGGTCACCTCACACCTGCTCGGAGAGGTCGAGCGGGTGTGCGACGCGGTCGTCGTCCTCGACGCGGGCCGGCTGCTGCGCGCGTCGGCGACGGCGGAGTTCACCCAGACCACCGGCGTGCTGGTCGTGGAGGTGCTCGCGCCGCCCGGCGGGCCATCGCAGGCCGAGGCCGCGGACCGGCTCGGCCAGGCTCTGCAGACGGCCGGCCTGCAGGTTCGCGCGGTCGGACCGGCCGTGCACGTGGAGGTCTGTGACGAGTCGACCTACGACACCGTCCGCGACCTGACCGTGGACCTCGGCCTGGGGCTGGTGCGGCTGGAGCAGCGGCGGCACCGCCTCGCGGACGTCTTCCGCAGCGACGTCGTCGCACCGACCGGGGCACCCGCGCATGGCTGAGCCGACGCCGGTCGCGCCACCGCCGGCCCCCAGCCCCACCGGCGTCATCCACGACATCGGCTACCAGCCGTACTCCGGGCCTCGGCTCGGCGAAGCCAGCGTGGCGTGGGCGCTGTTCGCGACCGGTGTGCGGCACTGCTTCGGGCTCGGCCGTTCGGCGAAGTCCAAGGTGCTCCCGATGCTGCTGGTGGGGTTCATCGCGCTGCCGACCCTGGTCATCGTCGGGATCACCGTCACGGTGGGGTTCGACGAGCTGCCGGTCGACTACGCCCGCTATCCGATCATCATGCAGCTGGTGATCTCGATCTTCGTGGCCGCGCAGGCGCCGGCGCTGATCTCCCGTGACCTGCGCTACCGCACCATCACGCTCTATCTGGCCCGGCCCCTGCGCCGGGCGACCTACGTGGTGGTGCGGGTCGCCTCGCTGGCCGCGGCGGTGCTCGCGCTGGTCGCGGTGCCGCTGCTGATCCTGTACGTCGGGGCTCTGCTCGCCGACCTGCCGGTGGGTCGGGAGACCGTCGACGTACTCGCCGCGCTGCTCGGGGCGCTACTGCTGGCCGCGACGCTGGCCAGCGTGGCCGCGGTCATCGCCGCCGTCACCACCCGGCGCGGACTGGCCGTCGCCGCGATCATCACCCTGCTGTTGGTGAGCTCGACCGCGGCGTCGTCGGTGCAGGCGATCGCGCTGGCCACCGACCGGCCCCGCGTCGCAGAGTGGGCGGGGCTGTTCTCGCCGTACTCGCTCGTCGACGGCGTGCAGGTCTGGGCGCTCGGCGCCGACGGGTCGTCACCGGCCCCGCCGACCGGCGCGCACGGCGCAGTGTTCGCGGCGGTCACGGTGGCTGTGGTCGCCGGCGCGATCGGGCTGCTCCTGCTGCGCTACCGGAAGGTCGCGGCCGCGTCATGAGTGTGCTGGAGCTGGCACGGGTGTCGCGGTGGTACCGCAACGTGGTCGCCGTCAACGACGTGACGATGTCGGTGGGGCCGGGCGTCACCGGACTGCTCGGACCCAACGGCGCCGGCAAGTCCACGCTGATCGCGATGATGTCGGGGTTCCTGGCCCCGTCCACGGGGCAGGTGACGCTCGACGGCCGGCGGGTGTGGCGCAACTCCGGGCTGTACGCCGACATCGGGCTGGTGCCGGAGCGGGAGGCGCTCTACGACTACCTCACCGGCCGTCAGTTCATCGTCGCCAACGCCGAGTTGCACGGGCTGCCCGACGTCGGCGCCGCGGCGGAGCGGGTGCTGGCGACGGTGGAGATGACCGACGCTGCGGACCGCACGATCGCGACGTACTCCAAGGGCATGCGCCAGCGCATCAAGATGGCGTCGGCGCTGGTACACGACCCCGCGGTGCTGCTGCTCGACGAGCCGTTCAACGGGATGGACCCGCGCCAGCGTCTGCACCTCATGGAGCTGCTGCGCCGGATGGGCGCAGCGGGCCGGACCGTGCTGTTCAGCTCCCACATCCTCGAGGAGGTCGAGCAGGTGGCACGGCAGATCGAGGTCCTGGTCGCCGGGCGGCACGCCGCCTCGGGGGACTTCGGCGCCATCCGGCGGCTGATGGTGGACCGGCCGAACCGCTACGTCGTGCGCTCCAGCGACGACCGGGCACTGGCGGCGGCGCTCATCACCGACCCGTCCACCCGCGCGGTGTCGCTGCGTGGCGGCCCCGACGGCATCGAGGTCGAGGCGCTCGACGCCGGCCGGTTCAGCTGGGCGCTCCCGCGCACGGCGCGGACGGCGGGGGTGCGGCTGCTGGAGGTGTTCCCGAGCGACGACTCGCTGGAGAGCGTCTTCTCCTATCTGGTTCGCCGATGAGCAGCTCGCTGCACCGCACCGTGCTGCGGCTGACCTGGCGCAGCCTGGTCGGGCGCCGGCGGGGACTACTGCTGCTGCTCCTGCCGGTGACGCTGGTCGGGCTGGCCGCCCTGATCCGGGCGCTCGCCGGGGACGGCGGCGACGCGTCCGAGGCGGTCCTCGACGCGCTCGGGCTGTCCCTGCTCGTGCCCCTGGTCGCGCTGGTGGCCGGCACCGGCGTACTGAGCCCGGAGGTCGACGACGGCTCGATCCTCTACCTGCTGGCCAAGCCGGTCCCGCGGCGCACCATCGTCGTGAGCAAGGTCGCGGTGGCGGTGGCGTGCGTGGCCGTCGTCACTGTCGTCAGCGTGCTGGCCGCGGGGCTGGTCGTGTCCCCCACCGAGCCGCGCACGGCGCTCGGGTACGCCGCCGGCGCGCTGGCCGGCGCCGTGGCCTACACCGCACTGTTCGTGCTGCTGTCGGTGCTGACCCGGCATGCCGTCGTCGTCGGGCTGGTGTACGTGCTCATCTGGGAGGGCCTGCTCGGAGGCCTGCTCGACGGCATCCGGTGGCTCAGCATCACGCGCTGGTCGAGCGCGGTGGCGGCGGAGCTCAGCGGCGACGCCGGGCTGTCCACCGACCTGGGGGTCGGCTATGCAGCGGTGGCCCTAGCGGTCGTGACCGTGCTCGCGTTGTGGCTGGCCGGGGAGCGGCTGCGGTCGTTCCGACTGACCGGTGAGGAGTAGGGCGCCCGGCCGCCGTTCGCTACGCAGCGGTTGCGCCGCCGCGCTCGCGACGACCGTTACGTAGCGAACGGCCGCCAGTGCGCGTCCATCTCCTCCAGCAGCGCACCCAGGGCCGCGTCTGCGTCCGTGGTCACCCCGCCCCAGCTCGGGGGCACGACGAGGGTCCACCGGTCGCGGTTGCGGTCGCGGCCGAGACCTCGCTCGCGGGTGCGCCGCATCCGCCGGGCCAGGTCCTCGCGGTGGCGAAAGTCGATGCTGGTCACCCTCGTCACGACCAGGCCGTGCTCCTCGAAGCGTTCCTCCCGCAGGTTGTCGCGGTCGTGTCGGTTGGCGCGGCGGTGCCCGTCGCCGTCGTACTCCACGACGGTGCCGGCCTCGGAGTCGAGGAGGTCGGGGTAGCCGAGCAGGTTTCCGCGCAGATCGAACACTGGTGGGTTGCACCGAGGTCTCGGCAGACCTGCCTCGAGCATCCAGACCATCCGCATCCGGGTCTCCCACGAGTTGCGGCTGTCCCCGTCCACGAGGTCCAGCGCGGCTCGAGCTTGTATGACGCCGCGCCAGCCGGCGCGCCCGGCGACGTAGGACCGCAGCTGCTCCATCGAGATCGTCCGTGCATGCAGCATCTGGTCGGCCAGCACCACCGCCTCAGCCACGCCGTCGGCGAGCCGCATGCCGTCGAACACGGTCCGCAGCGCGGTCGTGCACGGGACGCCGTCCACCCGAGCGACGTCACACTCCGGGAGCCGGTCCCGCGACAGCTCGCTGTCCGGGTCCCGCCGGATCCGGTGGTCGGGCCCGATACAGAGCAGGACGGGCAGCCGTGTCCTGCCGTCGGCGGCGAGCCCGTCCAGCTGGTCGACCCCGAGGAGCCGGGCCGCGGCCCACCCGCCGATCGCGCCGCCGGGCGGCAGGCGCACCGCCTGGTTCAGGATTCGCTGGTCGGCGTGGTCGAGGTCCACGCCGACGGGGACCCACCAGCCACGGCTCGTCTGCCGCCACCGCGGACCCCGCAGCTGCCCGCGCGAGACTCCTGCCGCCAGCAGGTCCGCGGTGCAGCGTGGGCGGACGGGTCGCGGTCGGTGTGCCACCGCACCAGCGTGATGGAAGGAGCGCGGGCGGTGGCCCGGGCGTCCACAGGCCATCGTTCGCCACGCTGCGGTTGCGTCACCGCGGGCGCGACGACCGCTACGTAGCGAACGCATCCTCAGGACGACCCACCAGCCGGGGCACTTCGCGCCGAATCGTGGACCGGGTTGACGCCGGTCACCCCTTCCGCCAGGATCGCCGCCGAGGGCGAGGGACCAGCGAGGACCGTCCGGCGCAGGCCGACGGCGGTACACCCGATCTTCAGACGCGAGGAGTGGTCCCGATGCACCACCCGGTCAACAAGGTCGCGCTGTGCGTGGGGCAACGGCTACGGGCTCGGCGCGAGCAGCTCGGCTTCACCCTCGACGACGTCTGCCGCCGCTCCGGTGGGCGCTGGAGCACCTCGGCGTTGAGCCTGTACGAACGCGGCCGTCGCGGCATCACCATGACCACGCTGGCCGA
>JALYMZ010000194.1 GCA_030773435.1 Actinomycetota bacterium
CAACGGGTACGTGCTCAGTTTATTAAAACTCCCCCGCCCCGGCGGGGTCGTCCGCAGCCTCCGCGCCGCGCTCGCGGCGTACGGGCTCGTCAGCAGACACGCCGCACACCGCCGTCGGTCACGTCGAAGCGGGCGCCGTCGAGCTTGTCCGGCACGTCTGCGGCCACGGCGGCGGTCAGCAGCACCTGCTCGGCACCGCCCACCAGCTCCGCGAGCCGGTCGCGCCGGTCGGCGTCGAGCTCAGCGAAGACGTCGTCGAGGATGAGCACCGGCTCGTCGCCGGTGCTGCGCAGCAGGTCGTACGACGCCAGCCGCAGCGCCAACGCCAACGACCACGACTCCCCTTGGCTGGCGTACCCGCGAGCCGGCAGTGAGCCGATTACCAGCGCCAGGTCGTCGCGGTGCGGCCCCACCAGCGACACGCCCCGGTCGAGCTCGTCGGCGCGCCGCCGCGCCACCTCCGCCAGCAGCGCCGCCACCAGCACGTCGCGGTCCACCGGCCGGACCGCGGGCCCGGGGGACGCACCCGCCGGCACGTCGGCGGGCAGCTCCAGCGACGGCTGGTAGGCCAGGCTGGCCGCGTCCCGGCCGGTGGCCGCCTGCAGCGCGACCCGGGCGTACGCCGCCGACACATGTGGCTGCAGCTCCTGCACCAGACGCAGCCGCCCGGCGAGCAGCTCCGCGCCCGTGCGGGACAGGTGTGTGTCCCACACCTCCAGCGTGCGCAGCACACCAGGGTCGGTGGCGGCGCGGCGGGCGGCGCCAGCGGTCTTCAGGAGGCTGTTGCGCTGCCGGAGCACCCGGTCGTAGTCCTGCCGCACACCGGCGTACCGGGGAGCCTGCGCGACCAGCAGCTCGTCGAGGAAGCGCCGCCGCCCGCTGGGGTCCCCCTTGACCAGTGCGAGGTCGTCGGGCGAGAAGAGGACGGTCCGTAGCAGGCCGAGCACCTCCCGGCTGCGGGGAAGCGGCGATCGGTTGACCCGCGCCCGGTTCGTGCTGCCGGGGTTGACTTCGACCTCCACCAGCGTGGGCCGCTCGTCGCGCACCACGACGAGGCGCACTACCGCGCGCTCGGCTCCCGCCCGCACCAGCGGTGTGTCGCTGCCGGCCCGGTGGGAACCGAGCGTGGCGACGTAGTCGACCGCCTCGACCAGGTTGGTCTTGCCCTGCCCGTTGGGGCCGACGAACGCGGTGACCCCGGGCCCCAGCGTCAGCTCGACCGCTCGATAGGAGCGGAAGTCCTGCAGCGTGAGCCGGGCGACGTGCATGCCGGTGTCGGGTCTGGTCCGGCCGGCTCAGGCGCCGTGCTGGGCCTTCGGAGGGGGGCCGGCCTTCACGGCGTGGCCGCCGAACTGCTGACGCATCGCCGCCACCGCCTTCATCGCCGGTGAGTCGTCCTGCCGCGAGGCGAACCGCGCGAACAGCGCCGAGGCGATCGCGGGCATGGGTACGGCGTGCTCGATCGCGGCCTCCACGGTCCAGCGGCCCTCCCCGGAGTCCTCGGCGTATCCGGCGATCCGGTCCAGGTGCGGGTCGTCCTCCAGCGCCTCGACCAGCAGGTCCAGCAGCCAGGAGCGGATGACGGTGCCCCCGCGCCACGACTCGAACACCGCGGTCACGTCCTCGACCAGCGCGGCCTTCTCCAGCAGCTCCCAGCCCTCGGCGTAGGCCTGCATCACGGCGTACTCGATGCCGTTGTGCACCATCTTGGCGAAGTGGCCTGCGCCGACGCCGCCGGCGTGGACGAAGCCGAACTCCCCTTCCGGCTTCAGCGCGTCGAACGCCTGCTGCACCACCGCGACGTGCTCGGCCCGGCCGCCACACATCAATGCGTAGCCGTTCTCGAGCCCCCAGATCCCGCCGGACACCCCGCAGTCGACGAACCCGATGCCGCGCTCGGTGAGCAGCTCTGCGTGCACCGTGTCGTCGGTCCAGCGGGAGTTGCCGCCGTCGACCACCACGTCACCGCGCTCCAGGAGCGCCGCCAGCTCCTGCACGATCGCTCGGGTCGCCGTGCCCGCCGGCACCATGACCCACACCGCCCGCGGGGTCGGCAGCTGCTTGACCATCGACGCCAGGTCGTCGACGTCGCTGACCTCACGGTTGCGGTCGTAGCCGACGACGGTGTGTCCGCGCCGCCGCAACCGCTCCCGCATGTTGCC
The DNA here is from genome assembly GCA_030773435.1 of Actinomycetota bacterium. Classification (GTDB taxonomy): domain Bacteria; phylum Actinomycetota; class Actinomycetes; order Propionibacteriales; family Nocardioidaceae; genus JALYMZ01. The sequence goes on from JALYMZ010000194.1 coordinate 2,163, forward strand.
GCCCATCTTCCCCAGCCCCACCAGGCCGATCTCCATGCCGGTGTCCTTCCAGCTCGACAGTGCTGCCGCTGGGCCCCGCCGTACCCACCACTGTGGCAGGTCAGGCCTGTGGCCGCACCGGCATGAGCAGGTAGCGGAAGTCGAGGTCGGGCTCGGCGTCGAGGTCGGCGGCGCCGGCGAGCGCAGCGGGCCGGGTCGGTTGGGTGAACGCCAGGTGCACCGCCGGTGCGCTGACCGCACCGAGCCCGTCCAGCAGGTAGCCGGGGTTGAAGCCGATCGAGATGTCCTCGCCCTCCACTCTGGCCTCCACGGATTCAGACGCCTGCGCCTCGTCGCCACTGCCGGCCTCCAGCGTGACGAGGTCGGAGGCGAAGGTCAGCCGGACCGGGGTGTTGCGCTCGGCCACCAGCGACACCCGCTTGACCGCCTCGACCAGCGCGCCGGTGTCGACGTGAGCGACGGTGGCCGACTCGGTCGGGAACAACGCCCGGACCTTGGGGAACTCGCCGTCGAGCAGCCGGGTGGTGGTGCGCCGGTGGCTGCCGCCCACGGCCCCTTCGAAACCGATGATCCCTTCGCCGCCGCCGGCGCCGCCGGAGGCGAGTGCGAGGGTCACCGCACCGCCCGCGGTCAGGGCCTTCGCGGTCTCGGCCAGCACCCGTGCCGGCACCAGCGCGGTCGCGCTCAGGTCTGGCTGCTCGGGGGACCAGGACAGCTCGCGCAGGCTCAGCCGGTAGCGGTCGGTGGCCAGCAGCGTGATCGTGGTGCCGTCGATCTCCAGCCGTACGCCGGTCAGCACCGGCAGCATGTCGTCACGGCCGGCGGCGGTCACCGCCTGGCTCACGGCGGCGGCGAAGTCGGCGCCGAGCACGGTCCCGGACGCCGTCGGCATCGCTGGCAGCGCGGGGTAGTCCTCGACCGGCATGGTCTGCAGGCTGAACCGCGCGCTGCCACAGCTGAGCGCGACCCGGGGCCCGTCCGCGGTCATCTCCACCGGGCGCCCCGGCAGGCTGCGGGTGATGTCGGCGAGCAGCCGGCCGGAGACGAGTGCGCGACCCTCGTCGGCAACCTCCGCCGGCACCGTGACCCGGGCCGAGGTCTCGTAGTCGAACCCGGACAGCATCAGTCCTTCCTCACCGGTCTCGATCAGCAGACCGGCGAGCACCGGGACGCTGGGCCGGAGCGGCAGGCTCCGGGCGGCCCAGGCCACCGCGTCGGCAAGCGCGTCGCGCTCAACACGAAACTTCACGGCTCGGTTCCTCCTGCATCACATCCGGCGTGGGCCGGTCCGGGGACGGCATCCTGCCATGACCGGGCGAGTGGCCGGCGTCACACCAGCTGGGCGAGGTTGTCCCCAGCCGTTGGGCGAAGATGCCTTGAACCCAGGAGATGTAGCTAGACGTCTCGTCAGGTTCGTCGGTGCGGTGGATTCTGGGGACACCGCACGTCCACGCAGGTCAGCGCGCCGATCATGCGTCGTGCACCCTGTGCACGACTGCCCCGTCCCTGCGGCGTACCGGTGGGCACCGGCTCCGTCGGTCCCGGGCCATCCCCGCCCGTCCACAGCCACCGCCCCGGCAACGTCCACAGATCCACAGCGTTGTCCCCACCTTGTGCGACCGCGCGGCCTGTCGAGGGTCACGGCTGCCGAGCCTGGTGCTTGATGCGGTTGGTGAGCTCGGTGACCTGGTTGTAGACGCTGCGTCGCTCAGCCATGAGCTGTCGGATCTTGCGGTCCGCGTGCATGACCGTGGTGTGGTCGCGACCGCCGAAGTGCTGTCCGATCTTCGGCAGCGACAGCTCGGTCAGCTCGCGGCACAGGTACATCGCGATCTGGCGGGCCGTGACGAGGAGCCGGCTCCGGCTGGTTCCGCACAGGTCGTCGATCGACAGCCCGAAGTAGGCCGCGGTCTGCGCGATGATCAGCGCCGCGGTGATCTCCGGCTCCCCACCCTCGGGGATGAGGTCTTTCAGCACGATCTCGGCGAGCGTGACGTCGACCGCCTGCCGGTTGAGGCTGGCGAACGCGGTGACCCGGATCAGCGCCCCCTCCAGCTCACGGATGTTGGTCTGAATCTTGCTGGCGATGAACTCCAGCACGTCCGGCGGCGCGGTCAGCCGCTCCGTGGCCGCCTTCTTGCGCAGGATCGCGATCCGGGTCTCGAGGTCGGGGGGCTGCACATCGGTGATCAACCCCCACTCGAAGCGGTTGCGCAGCCGATCCTCGAGCGCCTCCAGGCGCTTCGGTGGCCGGTCGGAGCTGATCACGATCTGCTTGTTGGCGTTGTGCAGCGTGTTGAAGGTGTGGAAGAACTCCTCCTGGGTCTGGATCTTGCCCTCGAGGAACTGGATGTCGTCGATCAGAAGCACGTCGACGTCCCGGTAGCGACGCTGGAAGGTCGCTGCCCGGTCGTCGCGGATCGCGTTGATGAAGTCGTTGGTGAACTCCTCGCTGGAGACATATCGGACCCGTGCGCCGGTGAACAGGCTGCGGACGTAGTGCCCGATGGCGTGCAGCAGGTGGGTCTTGCCCAGCCCGGAGTCGCCGTAGATGAGCAACGGGTTGTACGCCTTGCCCGGCGCCTCGGCGACGGCGACGGCCGCGGCGTGCGCGAACCGGTTCGACGAGCCGATCACGAACGTGTCGAAGGCGTACTTGGGGTTGAGCCGGGTCTCCGCCACCGCCTGCCGGCCGTTGGTCGCGGCGGTGGTGGGGATCGCGGGTGCCATGACCGGCTCGTCGTAGCGGTACGGGTCGACGGAGGGACTTGTCGACACGTCGACCTGTGGAGAAGTCACCGCGTCGCCAGCCGGCGCGTCCGCCGCGTCCGACGCCGGCGGGGCGTCCTCGTCAGGCTCGAGCGTGGCGTCGACCGTGACCGCGAGATGCACCGCGCGCGCGAACACGTCGCTGAGCGCCTGCTCCAGCCGTGGCCGCAGCCGGGACTCCAGCTGGGTCCGGGTGAAGTCGTCGGGGACGGCGACGATCGCGGTGTTCTCGTGCAGGGTGATCGGCTTGCTGGCCGCCAGCCAGGCCCGCTGGCTGGCCGGCAGGTCGTCGACGAGGCGTTGCCACACCGGCGCTAGTTCCGCAGCACGGGTCGTCGGCTCGCTCACCTGCATCTCCCGTCCGTTACCGCCACACATCCACACGGTTGTCCACAGGTTGTGCGTGGCCACACCGTGCCGCGTATTTCCCTGATCGTGCCCGTGGTCGCCCCCGTGGGTCCGCCGGACGAAACCGAACGGGCGTCAGCGATGCAGCCCGGGTAGAAGCGGGACGCTAACAACAGCGGGCAGCCGGCGACAAGCGGTCCTCCACAGCTCGCGGCAACATCCGCACCGGGGTCCGGCGTGTCGCTCTCCGCGGACCCCCCGGAACGGGCAGGCTGCGACGTGCCGTGAGGGCGCGGCGGCACCGGCGCCGTGGTTTGACCCCTGTCGTCGCGACCGCGTACCGTTGGGCGGTCGACCAGCGCCGATGCGTGCCGCGTGAGTGCTGTCCCGGTCTACCGGCGGACGCGGCGCTCGTCGAACCGGTCGCCTCCGTTTCGCAGAGACCGCCTGGGAGCCCTCCCCGTGAGCAAGCGCACGTTCCAGCCGAACAACCGCCGTCGGCACCGCAAGCACGGGTTCCGGCTGCGCATGCGCACCCGCGCCGGCCGCGCCATCCTGGCCGGCCGCCGCCGCAAGGGCCGCAACGAGCTCTCGGCCTGATCCGGGCCGCGCACCCGACCGCGGTGCTGCCCGAGGCGCACCGCCTGCGCTCGTCGAC
>JALYMZ010000195.1 GCA_030773435.1 Actinomycetota bacterium
CTGCTCACGGTGCGCACCCAGCCGGCGTCCCGCCACCACCAGCGCAGCGCGTGGGTGCTGCTCGCCCAGGTCGCACCGGAGTTGGAGGAGTGGGCGGTGTTCTTCGCCGCCGGAGCCGGCAAGCGGGCGGCGGCCGAGGCCGGGCTCACCCGGCTCGTCTCCGCCCGCGACGCCGACGATCTGCTGCGCGACGCGGAGCGCTTTCTCGCCGTGGTCGAACGCGCGCTGGGCGTCCCCCATCAGCAGGCGTTCCCGGGTCCGGCCGCGCGCGCGAGCTGACCAGGCCGCGCAGCTGCCACGTCCATCTCGTCCCCGTCCCCTTGCCCCCTCCGCTTTCAAGGTGAGTCCGGTGTCCCCCGATCCGTTCGTCCACCTGCACGTGGCGTCGGGCTACTCGCTGCGCCACGGCGCCTCCCACCCGCACGTGCTGGTCGAGCGCGCTGTCGAGCACGAGATGGACACGCTCGCGCTGACCGACCGCGACGGCCTCTACGGCGCGGTCCGGTTCGCCAAGGCCTGCCTGCAGGCGGGCGTGCGTCCGGTGCTCGGCGTCGACCTCGCGGTGGAGCCCAGCGGGCTGCTGCCCACCTCCTCCGCAGCGACTGCGGGCCGCGCCCCGGGTCCGGTCCGCGGCGGAAGCTTTCGCGACCCCCGACATCAGCGGGTGACGTTGCTGGCCGCGAGCCGGCAGGGCTGGGGGGCGCTGTGCCGGCTGGTGTCCGCCACCCACCTGCGCGGTGCGCGTGGCACCCCGGTGGCCACCGCGCAGCTGGTCGCCGAATACGCCTGCGGACACGACGTGCTGGTCCTGCTCGGCCCCGGCTCCGAGCTCGGCCGGGCGGCGGCGCTGCGTCGTGACGACCTGGCCGCGACCCTGCTGCGGCAGTGGCGTGACCTCGTCGACCCGTCCGATCTGCTGGTCGAGGTGGTGTCCCACCGCCTGGCGGGTCACGGCCCCGGCTCTAGCCCGCACGCCGGCCGGATGGCGCGGCTGGCCCGCTCGCTGGGCACCGGCGTGGTGCTCACCAACGCCGTCCGCTACGCCGACCGCCTGGACGCCCCGACCGTCGACGTGCTCGACGCGGTCCGCCGACTGGTCCCGCTCGACCCCCGCCACGTCGACCGAAGCAACGCCGAGGGCTTCTTGAAGTCCGGCAAGGAGATGGCCGAGGTGGCCGCCGAGATCTGCCGGTTCGCCGGCTTCGACGAGCGCGACGCGACCCGGCTGCTCGCCCACACCCGCACGGTCGCCGACCGCTGCGCGGTCGACCCGCGCGCCGACCTCGGCCTGGGTGAGGTGCACTTTCCCGAGCTCGACCCGCGCGCCGATGCCGCGGCCGTGCTCCGCGCCCGCTGCACGGCGGGGATCCGGCGTCGGTACGGCGCCCCCGACCGGCGCACCTCGCAGCGCCTCGACGACGAGCTCGACGTCATCGGCCGGCTCGGCTACGACTCCTACTTCCTCACCGTGGCCGACGTGTGCGACCTGATCAAGGACATGGGGGTCCGCTGCGCCGCCCGCGGCTCCGGCGCCGGCAGCCTGGTCAACTACGCCCTCGGCATCTCCGGGGTCGACCCGATCCGGCACGGGCTCCTGATGGAGCGGTTCCTCTCCCCGCTGCGGCAGGCGCTGCCCGACATCGACATCGACGTCGAGTCCGCCCGCCGTACCGAAGTCTACGAGCAGATCCTCACCCGGTACGGCGGCGACCGCTGCACGTGCGTCTCGATGATGGAGACCTACCGGGTGCGCCACGCGATCCGCGACGTGGGCGCGGCGCTGGGCATGCCGCCCGGGGAGATCGGGACCATCGCCAAGGCGTTCCCGCACATCCGCGCCCGCGACGCCCGGCTGGCGCTGCGCGACCTGCCCGAACTGCGTGCGGCAGGGCTGGGCGAGGACCACCTCGACCTGCTGTTCCGACTGGTGGAGAAGCTGGACGGGCTGCCACGGCACGTCGCCTTGCACCCGTGCGGAGTGCTGCTGTCCGACGCCACCCTGCTCGACCGCACCCCGGTAGAGGCCAGCTACGCCGGCTTCCCGATGAGCCAGTTCGACAAGGACGACGTCGAGGACCTCGGGCTGCTCAAGCTCGACGTGCTCGGCATCCGCATGCAGTCGGCGATGGCGCACGCCGTCGAGGAGGTGGTCCGGCTCGGCGGTGACCGGATCGACCTCGACGACCAGACACAGGTTCCGTTCGACGACCCGGCGACGTTCGCGCTGATCCAGCAGTCGAAGACCCTCGGCTGCTTCCAAATCGAGTCACCGGGCCAGCGTGAGCTCGTCGGCAAGTTCGCACCCGAGACCTTCGACGACATCATCATCGACATCTCGCTGTTTCGGCCAGGTCCGGTCAAGAGCGACATGGTCACCCCGTTCCTGCAGGCCCGGCAGGGCTGGACGATGCCGCGCTACCTGCACCCGGACCTCGAGCCGGTGCTGCGGCAGACCTCCGGTGTCGTGGTGTTCCACGAGCAGGTGGTCGAGATCATCGCCGCGCTCACCGGCTGCACCCTCGCCGAGGCCGACGAGGCCCGGCGCGCCCTCGGCGACGCGGAGGGCAAGGCCGACGTGCGGCTGTGGTTCTTTCCCCGTGCTCTCGGCCGGAGTTACGGCATCCGGCTCGTCGAGCAGGTGTGGGACGTGCTGGAGTCGTTCGCCTCGTTCGGGTTCTGCAAGGCCCACGCCGCGGCGTTCGCGTTGCCGACCTACCAGTCGGCGTGGCTGAAGGCGCACCACCCGGCGGCGTTCCTGGCCGGCGTACTCACCCACGACCCCGGCATGTATCCCAAGCGGCTGATCCTCGACGACGCCCGCCAGCTCGGGATCGCGGTGCTCCCGCTCGACGTCAATACCTCTGACGACGTCTACCGGGCCGAGCGGGTGGGCGTCCACGACGAGCCGCCGCCGCAGGTCCTCGGCCAGTCGCCACGTCCGGCGCCCGAGGACGGACTGCCGGACGGCCGGGCGTTCGGCATCCGGCTGTCGCTGACCGACGTCAAGGGTATCTCCGCCGCCGAGGTGGCCCGCATCGTCGCCGGGCGGCCCTACCACTCGCTCACCGACTTCTGGCACCGGGCGCGGGTCTCCCGTCCCGTCCTCGAGCGGCTGGTGGTGGCCGGAGCGTTCGACGCGCTCTACGGCATCGGCTCACCGGTGCCGCTGCGCCGTCGCCACCGGGTGACGCGGCGTGACCTGCTGCTGCAGACCGCCGACCTCGACCGCTGGACCCGCGCCACCGAGCGCGCGCAGCGCCGCGCGAGCCCACGCGTCGGAGGCGAGCGCACGCTCGACGCGGGGGCCGGTGACGTGCGCGACCTGGCCGCCGCCCAGTCCCAGGCCCCGGCCGCCACAAGCGTGGGCCGGCAGCCGTCGGTACAGCTGGCCCTCGACCTCGGCGACGAGCCCGGCGAGGCGGAGTCCAGCGGGCTGCCGGAGATGTCGGGTGCAGAGCGGGTGCGGGCCGAGCTGGAGGTGCTCGGGCTGGACGCGAGCCGGCACGTGGTCGACTTCTACACCCCGCTGCTCGACGCGCTGGGCGCGGTGCGCGCCCGCGACCTGCTCCACCGGCGCAGCCGGTCCGGGCTGCTGGTCGCCGGAGTCAAGGTCGCCACGCAGACCCCGCCGATCCGGTCCGGGCGCCGGGTCGTGTTCCTGACCCTCGACGACGGCACCGGCCCGATCGACGCCACGTTCTTCGAGGAGGCCCAAGCCCCCTACGCCGCGACGTTGTTCCACTCGTGGCTGCTGGTGGTGCGCGGTGAGCTCCGGCGTACCGGGCCTCGAGGCGTCTCGCTGCTCGCCACCGGATGCTGGGAGCTCACCACCCTGCACGAGGTGTGGCAGCGCGAGGGCATCGACGCGGTGCTGGCGCAGATGGCGGCGCGCCCTGCCGGCTTCGGCCCTGACACCGGTGAGGCCGCCGTGCACGCGGCGGCGGAGAGCCGCTCCACCCGTCCGGTGATGGCGCGACCCACGCTGGAGCGGGGTGCCGGCGAGGAGCCGGCCGAGGCCGGCGGCAACGGCATGACCGCCGGCGGCATGGGCCGGCGTCGGGTGCTGGTGCACCCGAGCGGCTTTAAGCAGTCGCCGTACGCCGACATCAAGCCGGCCGGCGCCGACACGAAGGCGGCACCGCGCAAGCTCTGGCACAGCAGCCCGGGAAGCGCCGGATGACCCGCTCCGGCTCACTAGGGTGGTCCTCGTCCGCTCGACGTCGAGGAGGCTGCCCGTGGCCGACCACCGCCGCAGCAGCCTCCGCACCGCGGTCGTCTGGGAGTCGCTCCAGGCGGCGTTGGACCACCACCGCGCCGACGTCGTCGGCGGACGACGACTGGACGTCCTCGACCTCGGCGGTGGCACCGGCGGGTTCGCGGTCAAGGTCGCCGCGTCCGGTCACGCGGTCACCGTGGTCGACCCCAGCCCCGACGCGCTGGCGTCGCTGTCCCGCCGGGCCGCCGAGGCCGGGGTCAGCGACCGGATCCGCGGCGTCCAGGGTGACGCCGCGGACCTGCTCGACGTGGTCCACCCGGGCAGCGCCGACGTCGTGCTGTGCCACGGCGTGCTCGAGGTGGTCGACGACCCCGAGGAGGCGGTGGGTGCCGCGGTGGCGTGCTTGCGCAGCGCGGGCCGGATCAGCGTGCTGGTCGCGCAGCGGCACGCCGCCGTGCTGGCGCGGGCCCTGGCCGGCCATCTCGCGGACGCACGCGCGTTGCTCCGCGACCCCGACGGCCGGTGGGGGAGCGCCGACCCGGTGCCGCGCCGGTTCACCGAACCCGAGGTCACGACCCTGCTCGAGGTCGGCGGCTGCACCGTCGACGTCGTGCACGGCGCCCGGGTGTTCACCGATATCGTCCCCGGCCCGCTGGTCGACACCGACCCCGGCGCGGTCGAGGCGCTGCAGCACCTCGAGGCCGAGGTCAGCGACCGGCCGGAGTTTCGTGCCATCGCCACCCAGCTGCACGTCGTGGGCACCAAGCGCTGAGTCCGGCTGGGTTGGTCCCGGCTGGGCTGGTCCACCGCGCCGGGACCGCACCTTCGCAGGCACCGGCGGAGCAACACGGTGCTGACCCCGATCCTGCACGTCGACATGGACGCGTTCTACGCGTCGGTGGCGGTGCGTGACCGACCGGAGCTGCGTGGGCTGCCGGTCATCGTCGGTGGCGGGGCACGCGGGGTCGTGCTCTCGGCGACCTACCCCGCCCGTGCCTGTGGTGTGCGGTCGGCCATGCCGATGACCCGGGCACGCCGGTTGTGCCCGCAGGCCGTGGTCGTCGCACCCGATGCGGTGCGCGTCACGCAGGTGTCCGCGGCCGTGATGGAGACCTTTCGCAGCGTCACCCCGCTGGTGCAGACGCTGTCCCTCGACGAGGCCTTCCTCGACGTCTCCGGAGCACGGCGGTTCCTCGGCTCGCCACTCGACGTCGCCGAGCACCTGCGGGCCCGCATCAGCGACGAGCAGGGGATCACCTGCTCGGTCGGTGTCGCGGCCACCACCGAGGTGGCCAAGCTGGCATCCCGGCATGCCAAGCCCGACGGCGTGCTCGTGGTCCGGCCGGACCAGGTGACCGGGTTCGTGCACCCGCTACCGGTGGAGGAGCTGTGGGGGGTGGGGGACAAGACCGCCGAGCGGCTGCGCCGCCTCGGCCTGGCCACGGTCGGCGACGTCGCGCACACCCCGGTCACGACGCTGCGGCGGGCGCTCGGCCCGGCGCTGGGCGTGCACCTGCACGTGCTCGCCTGGGGCGGTGCCGGCCACACGGTCACCCCACGGCACAGCGCCGACGAGCCGGACCGCTCGATCGGCGCCGACGAGACGTTCGGCCGCGACACCGACGACCCGGCCGTGGTGCGCCGAGAGCTGCTGCGGCTGTCGGCTCGGGTGGCCCGCCGGATGCGGCTCGCCGGCGTCGCCGGGCGCACCGTGACGCTGAAACTGCGCTTCGCCGACTTCACCACGATCACACGGTCGCGCACCGTGGCCGACCCCACCGACGTCACCGCTGAGATCTACACCGTGGTCACCGACCTCTACGCCAGGCTGCGGCTGCAGCGGGCGCGGCTCCGGCTGGTCGGCGTGCGCGTGGAGCACCTCCTCGACGCCCGCACCGCATCGCGCCAGCTGCAACTCGGCGCCCGCGAGCACGGCTGGCCTGAGGCCGACCGGGCGGTCGACCGCGCCACCCAACGCTTCGGTCCCGCGGCGGTGCGCCCGGCCAGCCTGCTGACCGATCGCCTCTGACGCCGTGCGTCGACCGGTCGGCGGCTTGCTGCCGCCGTTTCGGGCCCGTCCATTCGGGTCCTTTCGGCCTCCACGGCACCGCCGCCGCGCGCTTGCGAGCCAGATGGAACTCTCGCCGCGGAGCAACCCATTGGGAGCGGCGACGGGCGCGCGCCGCACCGGCGACGCGTCAGTCCCAGGCGGCGTAGACGTGCACGCGCAACCGCTGCTGCGAGGTCAGCTTCCACAGCTGGCGGGCGTCCTCGACGTACATGTTCACGCAGCCGTGGCTGTGGCCGACGAACGGGTCCATCATCGCCCGCGACCCGTGCAGCGCCTGGCCGCCGCTGAAGAACTGCGAATACGGCATCGGCGACCCGTACAGGCTGCTGACGTGGTCCTTGCTGCGCCAGTACACGGTGAAGTTGCCGCGCCGGGTCTTCGAGTCGTACGCGCCACCGCGCACCAGCCAGGAGTTCCACAGCCGACCGCCCCGCCACAGCGTGACCTGGTGCTGGGCGCGGTCGTAGCACACGTGCCAGCCGGCGCCGGCGCAGCGCCGGCGAGCCACGCTCAGGTTGTGGTTCGACCGCTCGAGCAGCTCCCGCCACGTCGCATGCGTCGCCACACCGCTGACCCGCACGCCCACGCGGCGCTGGAACGTGCGCACCGCCGCGCGAGTGGCCTCACCGTAGTAGCCGGTCGCCGACACCCCGCGCAGCAACCCCTCCCGCTTGAGGCGGTACTGCAGCTCGCGGACGTGCTGGATCGCGTACGTCGAGGCGTCCCGGTCGCCGTAACGCGAGGTCTCCCGGGCGAACCGGTCCCGCATCGAGAAACCGTCGGCGGCCGCCGCGCTCCCCGGCACGCCCGCCAGCAGTGCGGCCGCCAGCAGCGCCGCCACCAGCAGACCCCAGATCCTGTGCACCGTCCGACACCTCCGAATCGTGGTCCCCGACCGGGGGCGGGACCCTCCCCTGAGCTTCGCGGGACGGCGACACTGTTGGCCCGGTCCCGGGTCGCCTGCTCGGGAACCTCGGAACCGTGCCGTACGCGACCGTCTCGATCTCTAGACGCGCCCGCACCGCCATCGGTTGCACCCCCGCGTCGACGTGGCGGCGGGCTACCCGAGATCTTCGGCCGCCGGGTTCCGATGCGCCAGCTCGCTGCCTAGACTAAGGCGCACGGGGCCTGTTCATCGGGGTCCGTCATCGGGTTGGTGAGTGGCCGGCCGAGGGGCAGCCACGGGTAGGAGGTGCCGGTGCCGCTCTCGGAGGAGGAGCAGCGGCTGCTCGAGCAGCTCGAGCAGGCGCTCGCAGCCGAGGACCCGAAGTTCGCGTCTACCCTGCGGGGGTCGCGAACACGCTCTCACTACCGGCGCCTGGCCTACGGCGGCGCCGCCGCCTTCCTGGTCGGCATCGTCATGCTCATGACCGGCGTGATCCTGCCGCAGACCGTGGTCAGCGTCGCCGGCTTCGTCCTCATGCTCGGCGGCGCCTACTTCGGGTTGACCTCGTGGCGCCGTTCCACCCAGCCCGAGCCGCTGCAGGTCGTCGGTTCGGACCGGCCGCCGAAGCCTCGCGGCTCCGCCGGGGCGACCCGCGCCCCTCGCGGTGCCAAGGCGGCGCGTCGACCCGAACGCAGCTCTGCCGGCTTCATGGAGCGGCTGGAAGAGCGCTGGCGTCGTCGCCGCGAGTCCGGTTTCTGAGGTCGTCGGCGCGTCGCCGGGAGCGGTCGCGGAGAATCCCGCGCAAGGACGCCGGCAGCAGGGTGCTCCGCAGCCGCTCCGAGCGTGACTGCAGGCCGTGCAACGCCGTCCGCACCGTCGTGACGTCGTGACGCAGCTGGCCACCGTCGACGGGATGTCGGGAGAACCGCGCGCGTTCCACCGCGTGCGCAATCCGGTGCAGCGCGGACGTCGCACCGTCGTCGTGCACCAGCCGGCTCAGCATGCGGGCGGTACCGCGTGGCGTCTGACCCGTCGGCCAGGCGAGCCGGAGGTCGAGCAGCGTGTCCCGCAACTCCGCCCAGGCCACCTCAGCCTGGGCGGCCGGGTCGTCCGCGCCGGCCCACCGGCGCCGGCGCACCAGCGCCCGGGCCAACGCCGGGGTGAGCAGCAGGGTCAGCGTCAGTCCGATCCCCGCCGGCCACCAGTTGGTGACCTCGCCTGACCGCTCCGTGTCACCTGCCACCGGCTGCTGCCCCGGGTCGAGCGGGCGACCCGGAGCCGTCGGCGCGGGCGCCGGGGGCCGCTCCCGGAGGGGGTCGCCGCCTCCGTCCCGCTCCGCACCAGGGCTGACGTCTGCTGCGGCGTAACCCGGTGGCAGCGCGCCCGCGCGAGCCGACGGCGTCGGCTCGAACCGCACCCAGCCGATACCGGTGAAGTACAGTTCCGGCCACGTGTGCAGGTCGGCGTACCGGAACTCGTAGGAGCCTCCAGCTTCGCGTCGAGGAAGATCGCCGCGCGGCACGTCAGGGGTAGGGGCGGCGCGCAGGAAGCCGACGGAGACTCGGGCCGGGATCCCCTCCAGCCGCGCCATGATGGCCATCGTCGCGGCGAACTGCTCGCAGTAGCCGACCTTCTCGTCGAGGAACCGCACGATCGCGTCCCCGTCGTGCCCGGAGTCGACGCGGGTCAGCGAGTACTCGAACCGCCCGCCGGTGAAGTAGCGCTGCAGCGCCACCGCCTTCTCGAAGTTCGTCACCGCGCCCTTCGTCACCCGGTCGGCGGTGTCGGCTACCTGCTCCGGCACGTCGGCGGGCAGCTGGCCGTAGCGGTTCCCGATGGTGGCGGGAACGCTGACCGGCGCCTCCTGCAGCTGCTCAGCGGACGGATCGGCGATGACGGCCTCGACGGCGTACGCCAGCCCTGCCGTGGTCTGGTCGCCGTCGGCGGTGACGATGTCGAACATCGCCAAATCGAAGCGCCACTGGCCCGGCAGTCCGACGACCGAACGTGGCGCGTACGGCGCCGGCAGCCAGTCCGACTCGAAGCCGTGCGAGACCTCGACGAAGTAGCGCTGTCGCCGCCGGTCGACGCTCGTGGTCAGGCCCGGTGGGGAGCCCAGCACCCGGCGCAGCGGGACCGACGCGTCCAGGTCCCGCTCGGAGATCGTCCACCGCTCACCGTCGAACTGGTCCAGCGCGACCAACCGGAAGTACTCCGGCGTCGGCCCGTCGGTGCGCACGAAAAGCGCAGGCTCGGTGCTGCGCTCGACGAGCTCGCGCTGCAGGTCGACGATGGGGTTCTCCACCCGTACGCCGCCGGGGCCGCCGCCGGCGAGGTGCTCGCGCAGCACGCCGGCCGGGAACGCGGGCAGCAGCAGCGGTACCGCCGCGGCCACCGCGATTGCGGCGAAGCCGATCCGCTGCGCGGACGCGGTGACCGCACTGGTGTTGAGCCGCCGTCGCTCCGACTCCGTGGGAACGCCGCCAGCGAGCGCGACCTGGCGGCCCCAGCCGCCCAGGCGTTCACGCTCCCGCAGGCCCAGCAGCGCGACGTAGGGGATCGCGGCGGCGACGAATGACCAGGCGGGCACCCCGTCGGGAGCGATCGCCGCCGGCACGGTGTAGAGGGCGAGCAGCGGCAGGCCGGTCAGCGGCACCCGGTCCAGCCCGGTGCCCAGCAGGTCGACCAGCACGAAGCACGCGGTGATCCCGACCGCGGTGATGAACAGGATCCCCGGCTCGTCGGGCACCGGTGGTGGCAGCGCCTGCGCGGACTCGAACCCCGCCTGGGTGAGCAGGGCGAGCACGTCCACCGACTCCGGCGTCGGCAGCACCAGCCAGCGCAGTGTGTCCGGCGCCCACAACAGCGCCACCCACGAGACCAGCACCAACAGCTGCGCGGGCAGCACCGCGAACTCCGGCGCCCGTGCAGCTCGCAGCGCGACCCCGACCAGCAGCGGCGCCGCGGTCATCGTCGCCGCCGCGAGGAGGTAGCCCTTGCGCTCGAACAGCGGCGAGAAGGCCAGTGCCGCAGCCAGCGCCGCCATCCAGCCAAGGACGGACCGCCGCAGCAGTGACGTCACGGTGCTGCTCACCGGTGCACCCCCTCGGAGTTGAGCGCGGCGACCCGCAGCTCGTCCGCCGGCAGCGGTGCCGGCGAGCCGCGCTGCAGCTGTGCCCACAGCGGCCCGATCCGGTCGCCGGGGCCGGCGACGGCGACCCGCCACCCGTGTCCGCGCAGCTCGGCCACGGCTCGCCGCACCTGCTCGGCGACGGTGGCGTGCCCTGGCGCGTCGTCAGGCAGCCACCGCGACACGTCCGCGATTAGCGCGTAGCCCGCCCCGGCGCCTTGCGCCATCCGCCGCAGCGCCGCGACGGCGGCGGCGTCGAGCGCACCAGCCACGGCCACCACGACACCGCGCTGGTCGTCACGGCTCGGCGGCAGCAGCAGCGACTGGCGGTCGCTGGGCTGGACGACGGCCAGCTCGTCGAGCAGGTCCTCGGTGTCGCCGACGGAACCGGAGCCCCGGTCGTGCCAGTGCCCGCTGGAGTCGTCACCGGTCTCGCTGACCAGTCGCAGCGCGTAGCCGGACCGGGACAGGTGCACGCCTACCGAGGCGGCCGCGGTGACCATCCACTCGAACGACGACCCCGGACCGCGGCCACGGTGGGCCGCGGCTCTGGTGTCGACCACCAGGGACGCCCGCGCCTGCCACGGCTGCTCCTCGCGGCGAACCATCAGCTCGCCGAGCCGTGCCGAGGACGGCCAGTGGACGCGCCGCAAGTCGTCGCCGTCGTGGTACTCACGGACCGTGACGTCTTCGGTGCCGGCTGCCGCGAAGGCCCGCGGCCGGTTGTCGCCGCTGCCGGACCACTCGCCGTCGAGGCCTCCACCCGGCAGCGGTTCCACCCGCGGGGTGACGACCAACGTGCTCTGCGCGGTGAACGAACGGGTCAGCTCGATCAGCCCGAACGGGTCGGCGACGCGCACGCTGAGCGGCCCGACGACGAAGCGGCCTCGTACCGCCGACCGGATGGCGTAGCCGACGTCGCGGTGCCAGCGGGGCCCCATCTGGTCTACGACGAACCGCGGCCGGGCCCCCAGCATGTACGGCACCTGGTCCTCGAGCATGAGCGCGCTCGAGGGCATGCGCCCGGTGTTGTGCAGGGTGAGCGTGACCTGCGCCGGCTGCCCCGCCGGCACGCGGCTGGGCTCGATGCTGCGCTGGCAGGACAGCCGGTACCGGGCCCGGCCCACCATCACCACCGTGATCAGCGGCAGCAGCAGTACCAAGACCCCGATCCGCAGCAGGTCCTTCTGCCCTAGGACGACCGAGCAGACCAGACAGGTCACGCCCGCCGCCAGGAACGCGCGGCCGCGGGTGGTCAGGGCAGCCAGTGCCTCGCGCACGACGTCACCTCCCCCCGACGGCGCGTCCAGCGCTGCGCCGGACGCCGCTTGCGGCGCTGCCGCCCACGCCAAGGCGCGCCTCTGGAGTGGGCACGTGCCGCACGACGTCGTGCAGGATCCGCTCGGCCGAGCGACCCGACAGGTGCGCCTCGGCATTGAGCAGCAACCGGTGAGCGAGGACCGGCACCACCAGCGCCTGCACGTCGTCCGGCAGCACGTAGTCACGGTCGTCCAGGGCGGCCGCGGCCCGAGCCGCCCGGATCAGGTGCAAGGTGGCGCGCGGCGAGGCGCCGAGCCGCAGGTCCGGCGAGCGCCGGGTGGCCGTGGTCAGCGCGACGGCGTACTGCTGCACGGAGTCGGAGACGTAGACCTCCGACACGGTGGCGATCAGCTGAGCGACCTGCGTGGCGTCGGTCACCGCCCGCACGTCGTCTAGCGGGTTGGCGCCGGTGCGGTTGCCCAGCATGGCCAGCTCAGCCGACTCGACGGGGTAGCCCATCGACAGCCGCATCATGAAGCGGTCGCGCTGGGCCTCGGGCAGGGGGTAGGTGCCTTCCATCTCGATGGGGTTCTGGGTGGCGATCACCATGAACGGCCGCGCGAGTTCGTACGTCGTACCGTCGACCGTGACCTGCGCCTCCTCCATCGCCTCAAGCAGCGCCGACTGCGTCTTGGGGGATGCGCGGTTGATCTCGTCGCCGACCACGATGTTGGCGAACACGCCACCGGGGCGGAACTCGAACCGCCGGCTCTCCTGGTTGTAGACCGACACCCCGGTCACGTCCGCCGGCAGCAGGTCCGGCGTGAACTGCACGCGCTTGACGGTGCAGTCGATCGAGCGGGCCAGCGCCTTGGAGAGCACCGTCTTGCCGACACCGGGCACGTCCTCGATGAGCAGGTGGCCCTCGGCGAGCAGCACGGTGACCGCGAGCCGCACCACGTCGGACTTGCCCTCGATCACCGTCTCGACCGACTCGCGGATGTTGCGGGCGACCTTGCTCAGCGTGGTGAAGTCGTGCGGCCCGTCCGGTGGGCTGGGCTGCATCGACACGGCTGGCCTCCACGGTGGTGTCCGGGCGCAACCCCGGTCGCCCGGCTGCGCCGATCTTCGCAAGCATCGGCACGGGTCGGACCGGACCGCGGTAACGATGTCATCACGGTAGCGGCTGCCCGGAAATCCCGACCGCGCCGGCCGCGCCCGGCCGCCGCCGCCACTGTCCCGTCCCGTGCCGCGCCGCGTAGGCGCGGCTGATTGAGCCCTTACTGGTTGACGGTGGAGCAATGTGGAGTACAGTGGGGGACGCTGGAGGAGGGAGGCGCGGGCACGAATGTTCTTCGGCACCCACACCCCGCGTCTCGACGACAAGGGGCGGCTCTTCCTCCCCGCCAAGTTCCGCGACGAGCTGCAAGGGGGACTGGTGATCACCCGAGGTCAGGAGCGGTGTCTCTACGTGTGGCCGGAGGCGGAGTTCGTGACCCTGACCGAGCAAATGCGCCAGGCGCCGGTCACCAACAAGCGCGCCCGCGACTACATGCGCATGCTGTTCGCGGGCGCCTCCGACGAGACCCCGGACAAGCAGGGCCGCATCACCATCCCGCAGCTGCTGCGCGAGTACGCCGCACTCGACCGTGATTGCGTGGTGATCGGCGCGATGAACCGGGTGGAGATCTGGGACGCCGAGGCCTGGCAGCGCTACTCCGGCGAGCAGGAGCAGGCCTTCGCCGACCTCGCGGAGGAGGTGCTGCCCGGAGTGGTGTGAGTCGTCGGAGCGCGGTGGCCCCGTCCCGGCGCGTACGACGAGGTCTCGGCCCGCTTCTCCCGGTCTTCTGACGCACCTTCCCCGGCGGCAGACGGCCGACCTGGAGACGAGCGGGCGGGACCTGGCCGTACGACCGGCGGCGACGCCGCCGTCCGGCCGACGCAGCCCAGCCAGCCGCTGTACAACCGGCACCGCCGCGAACGGTGCCCGTCCGAGGGGTCGACATGAACGTTGCCGGAGTCACCGACTCCTGGAACCCTGCGGAGGCCGGACACACCGGCGTCCGCCCGGGACCGCCGCGCCGGGTCCGCGAACAGGTCCGCGACGGCCTCGTCGTCATCGCCTTCTCGGCGGTGGCGTCCAGCGCTGCCGCGCTCGCCCTGCTGCTGCTCACCGCACTGGCCGGCTAGGGCCGGTCGACGATGGCAGAGCCGATGCACGTCCCGGTGCTCCTGGACCGGGTCGTCGCGCTGCTCGCCCCCGCCCTGGAGCCCAGCGGCAGCGTGCTGGTGGACGCCACCGTCGGTCTGGGCGGGCACAGCGAAGCGCTGCTGCAGCGCTGCCCCGAGGCCCGCGTCGTCGGGCTCGACCGTGACCCGGAGGCGCTGGCCGAGGCACGGGTGCGGCTGGCCGCCTTCGGGGAGCGGATCAGCCTGGTGCATGCGGTGTACGACGAGCTGCCCGCCGTGCTGGACCGGCTGCACCTCGGCCGGGTGCAGGGCGTGGTGTTCGACCTCGGTGTGTCGTCGATGCAGCTGGACCTGCGCAGCCGGGGCTTCTCCTACGCGGTGGACGCGCCGCTGGACATGCGGATGGACCCGTCGGCAGGCCGTACCGCCGCGGACGTGCTGAACACCTACCCGGTCGAGAAGCTTGCGTCGGTCCTGCGGACCTACGGCGAGGAGCGCTTCGCCGCACGCATCGCCGCCGCGGTCGGCCGCGAGCGCGAGCGGTCCCCGTTCACCACCAGCGCCCGGCTGGCCGAGCTCGTGCGCGCGGCGATCCCGGCGCCGGCGCGGCGCCGCGGCGGCCACCCGGCCAAGCGGACCTTCCAGGCGCTGCGCATCGAGGTGAACGACGAGATCGCCGTGCTGCGCCGGGCGCTACCGGCCGCGATCGACGCGCTGGCCGTCGGCGGCCGGATCGTCGTGCTGTCCTACCACTCGCTGGAGGACCGGCTCACCAAACGGGAGCTCGCGGCTCGGGTGCACACCGACGTGCCGCCAGACCTTCCGGTCGTGCCGGCCGCGCAGCGACCGCAGCTGCGGCTGCTCACCCGTGGTGGGGAGCGGGCCACCGCAGGCGAGGTCGCGGCCAACCCGCGTGCGGCGTCGGTGCGGCTGCGCGCCGCCGAGCGGGTCCGGGACGCCGCATGAGAGAGACCGTGCCGCGGTGAGCTCCTTCCAGCACCACACCCGGAGCCGGGTTCCCCGCCGCGCCGACGCGGTCGCCGAGCAGAGCGCACGGCTGTCCGTGGTCACCGGCACCGGTCGAGCGGCGCCGCGGGTACCGTTCGGCGCCACGGTGCTGGCCGTGCTGGGGGTCGGGCTCGTCGGGCTGCTGATCCTCAACACCACGCTGCAGCAGGGGGCGGTCCGCGCCGGAGGACTGCAGGAGCAGGCGGCTGCGCTGGAGCTGCGCCGGCAGGCGCTCGAGCTACGCGTCGAGGCCCTGCGCGAGCCGCAGAGGGTAGCCG
>JALYMZ010000196.1 GCA_030773435.1 Actinomycetota bacterium
AATGGCGCTGCGCTGGTGCGCCGCCGGCATGGTCGAGGCCAGCGGCCAGTTCCGCCGGGTGAACGGCCACCTGCACCTCGCCATCCTCCGGGCCGCCCTGCACCGGCATGTCGGCGCCGAACCTGTCACCCCCGAGTGCGACACTCAAGACGTGAGCGCAGCCTGATGCTCACCAGGCCGCCACCGAAGTTCCACGAAGCTCGGGACATTCTCCGATCCGTGAGGCAGAGGCATCGGGACTGTGACACATCCGCTGCGATCCGCGCGATGGCCTCCCAGCCGCGCGCCTCCGGCAGTCCGCCGCCCACCACGAGGAGACCCCTCGTCTCGAACAGCTGAGCTGCCGCCTCACGGTCGCGGAGCAGGAGGGCGTCCTCAAAGAGGGTTTCCAGTTCCTCCGGTGTCCGTCCGCCAGTCACCATGCCGCTGCCTCAAAACGCGAGTGCATGACGCTGGACGATCGGGAACGTCGCCTCGAAGTCGGCGTCGCAGTGGTATGGGGCTGCCATCTGGGCCAGGGATTGGGGAGACGGCGGCTCGGTGAGCGTGCTGAAGGAGCGGAACAGCTTCTCGATGCCGGCGGGGGAGATGATCTCGAGCACGGTGGCCGGCTCGTCACCGGCGTTCCAGAACGTGTGCCACTGGTCGCGGGGCTTGAAGATCAGGTCCCCGGGTTCGCCGAAGATCTCCTCGTCCCCGAGCACCGCCCCGATCCGACCCGTTAGCACGTAGGTGTACTCGTCCTCGTCGTGATGACGATGCATGGGCGCGGCCAGGGAGTTCGGCTTGATCAAGTGCTGGACGAGGGCGAACCGACCGCCGGTGTCCGTCCCGTCGATCATGAATCTGTTACTTACCCCGCCGACGCTGGCCAGGATCTCGCCATCCCGCGCGGCGAGCACCCGCGCTCCGCGGCGGGCTTGTGTCTGGTCCGTCATGGTTCCTCCCGCGTGAGGTCGTGAGGGTGACGCTAGGTCGTGAGGAGGCGGCGGCCCATCCCAGAAAGGTGCTATCCGCGCGGCGGGAGCCCGGCCGTACATTGGTCGCCATGAGCGGGTACGCCAAGCAGCGGGCATTCGACCGGATCGCCCGATCGGCGCGGCGGCATCAGGATCTCGCCGCGTTCTGGCGGGAGTCCTCCGCGGCGATCGAGAGCGCGGTGCCGAACTATCAGGGGCCCTGCTGGTTCACCCTGGACCCGGCCTCCCTGCTGGTCACCAGCCACGTCAACCCGCACATGCCCGACCTTCCCCCGGACTGGGGGGCGCTGGAGTACTACGAGGACGACGTCAACAAACTCGCCGACGTCGCCCGATCGGGCAGCGGCGTGTCGACGCTGCACGAGGCGACTGGAGGCGATCCGACCTCCAGTCCGCGGTGGCGCCGCAACATCTCCTACGGCGGGGACCAGGAGATGGTCGCATCCCTGCGCACGAGATCGGGAGAGGTCTGGGGGGCATTGAGCATCTACCGCGAACCCGGGCGGCCGTTGTTCGACTCCGAGGACGTGCGGTTCATCCAGGCGGTGGCCCCTCACCTTGCCGCCGGAGCTCGCCGGGCCCTGCTGGTCGGGCAGGCGATCGACCCGGAGGGGCCAGACGCGCCAGGGCTGATCGTCCTCTCGGACCGGTGGCAGGTCGAGTCCACCACTCCGGGGGTGGAGCGCTGGCTCGCCGAACTGCCCGACGGCGACTGGGACACCGGCGAGCTGCCCTCCTCGGTGCTATCGGTGGCGGGTCGGGCACTGCGCACGGCCGAGACCCCGGACCGGCCCGGGGAGGTCGCGGTGGCGCGGGTGCTCTCGCGAACCGGCACCTGGGTGGTCCTGCACGGCTCCTGCCTGCTCGCCACCGGATCCCGACGGATCGCCATCATCATTGAACCGGCCCATCCCGCCCGCATCTCATCGCTGCTCATGTCTGCATACGGCCTGACAGAACGCGAACAGGACGTGACCAGACGCGTCCTGCAGGGCAGCTCCACCTCGCAGATCGCTGACGAGCTGGCGGTCTCCCCGCACACGGTCCAGCAACACCTCACCAGCATCTTCGACAAGACCGGTGTCCGCAGCCGCCGCGACCTTGTCGCGAGGATCTTTTTCGCGCACTACGAACCACGTCTACGCGACAACGAGCGCCGAGTTATGGAACGCCAGCCGCTGCGCGGCGAGCCTCTCGAAGACGCGGCCGTCACCGGGCGAGCACAGAACCGGACTGCACACCCTCACGCCGGCGGGCGGTGAAACCTGGCGACGCTCTTGAGACCCGCTCCGCTCCCCACGGGGCGGCACACACCCAGATCGGCACGATCGATCACCTTCGGCAGTGTGGGGGAATATCCCCGTGGAAAGGCCACGGCCGCCCTCAGGTGCCGCAGGCCATGCAGGCGGCCAGGATGTAGTTGGGGTGGCGCTCCAAGTTCTTCTGGGCCCGGTCGTAGCGCATGGTCGTGCGCGGGTCGGCATGCCGGGCCGCGATCTGCACGTCGCGCAGGTCGACGCCAGCGTCGAGCATGGTGGTAACGAACGTGTGTCGGAGCATGTGCGGGTGCATCCGTGGCAGCCGAACGCCGGGGTCGCCGGCGAGTCGGCGCAGCCGGCGGGTGGCGGCGTGCCGGTCCATCCTCGCGCCGCGGGTGTTGCGCAGGATCGGCCCGCACGCGCCGGTCGCCGACAGCCCGGTCGACCGCGCTCCACGGCGGGGCGGCGGGACGAGAACGATCCGGGTCCCCTTGCCGAGCACCCGCAGCACGCAGTGGCCGTGCTCACGCCGATGTCGGCGATATCGGCGCCAGTGGCCTCGAAGATGCGCAGGCCGGGCAGGCCGAGCATCGCCACGTGCGCGAAGTCCGCCGGGTTGGTCGGACTCCCGGGCGGCCGACAGCAGCGCCTCGAACTGCAGGTGAGTTAGCCCGAGCGTGGGCGACTCAGCCGGAACTGTCGGCCGGCGGACGTACTCCGCCGGAGAGTGCTCTAGCACGCCGTCGATGACGCAGATCCGGAAGAAGCCGGTCACCACCGAGGTCCGCCGTGACACCGTCGAGGGCTTGTACCGGCGCGTCTCCTGCATCCACCGCACGTACAGCTCCAGCTGCCGCCGCTCGACGCGGAGCGGCTCGATCTCGCGCTCGACGCACCAGCCGAGGAAAATCGAATCGGTGTGCTCGCGGGACAGCCCCTTGAACCGGGCCAGGTACGCCGCCACCGCCAGCGACAGCCGGGTCGTCGAGTGGGCGGTCTTCGCCGGCGCTGGCGCCGGCCAGCACGGTGGGGAAGGTCGTCATCCCCTTAAGGTGCGCGCGGTGCTCACCCTGTGCGGCTCCACGCCCTCCACGACGAACACCAAGCGGCAGAAGCGGTTCGCCGCGCGCTCGTCGCGGCATGACCGCGCGTCGCGCGCGCAGTGCGGCAGATCTGTACACGATCATCAACCCAGATCACAAGAGGCTCTGAGTCAACTTCACCGCATCAGGAGGAGGCGAAACGGCCGGGTGTCGGGAGGGAATGCGACACCCATGCGCTCGCGGTAGTACTCCAGGCCATTCACGTTCTCAGCCACGTGGAGCCCATGTCGCTGGTAGAAAGCCACGGCCCGGTCGTTCCCTTCGACGACCAGGAGTATGTAAGGCAGCCCCTGGTGAAGTCGTTCATGCAACTCCTCCATGAGCAGGTGGCCCGCCCCGTGCCCACGCGCCTGACTGTCGACGTAGAGGCGGTGAAGCTCGGGCTCGGGCCCGAACGCGTCAAAGTGGAGGAACCCTTCCACCATGCCGTCTCGCTCCACGACTAGAAACTCCGCGAGTGGGGCGCCGGCGCATCGCTCGATGCACGCCGCGACGGCGTTCACGGTGTAGATCTGCTGGACGGCAGCATCGACAGCCGCGCGATCTACCAGCCCGATGTATTGGGTCGACACCCCTTCACGGCCGATCCTCGCAGCCAGCGCCGCGTCGGCGACCACGGCGGAGCGAACGCGAACGCTGTCGCTCATGTGGAAAGGCTAAGGATGTGTGCTGCTGGCCGTCTACGCGCTCATCAGCATGAGCGCGAAATGTCACCGTCCGGACGGCTGCTGCCGGCGCGTCGCCGAGGTGCGTCATAACGCCGCCTATGCTCCTCCGCCTCTGATCGCCGTGAGGTCGGGATTGATGTCGCAGTAGCCGGCTTCCGGATGACCTCGCCAGGTGACCTGCAACCGGGCTGGTTGGGCGACGCCGCAGCCCGTTCATGCGAGCAGGACCTTGGGTGTCCAAACCGGCCAGGCGGGTTCTCCGACGAGGCGGCCACGTTCGTAGGTGGCGACCACGCGGAACGGGCTCGCGGCGCGGGTGTTGTCGTAGAACGTCGAACGGTCCGCCAGGTCCCGGGCAACTGCCACCAGCGGCCAGAGCCGGGCGTACCGCTCCCGGATCTTCTCCGTCGGGACGTCGTGTCCGCCCTGAGCAACTCGGGCAGCGACACGGGCGACCGAGAGGCCCTCAGGCACCAGAACGACGTGCAGGTGGACCACGTATCCCAGCGTGGTCGCCTTGGCCACGAGGTCAACCTTGCTGGGATGGCTGAAGACCGTCTCGGTGACGAAGGAGGCTCGCGCGGCCATCAACCGGCTCCGCTCATCAGCCGCCGCTCGCGATGCCTCGTAGGCGTGCTCGGCCTGCGCGTTAGGCCACAGCTGGGCGGCGATAAGGTCCGCGTTCACGAACGGCAAGTGCGTGACCGGTTGGAGGACCTCGGTGACGAACGTCGACTTACCCGACCCGTTCGGGCCTGCCAACAGGTGCAGGACAGGGGTCGACACAGCGGAGTCGGCTGCCGAGCTCAGGCGTCGGCGGGACCGCGGGCTACCAGGTTGCCTTCGTCGTCAGCCTCGACCCACGCCACGCCGGCAGCCTGGAACTTCTGCTTCAGATCGAGCGACGACAGCCGCTCCGCGATCTGCTCGTCCCAGGTGCCGCGGACGATGGCCTGCTCGCGCTCCTGGAGTGCGTCGTAGGAGCCGTCACCCGCAAGCACAGCCTCGATGTCACGCTGACTGACACTGGCTGACGCCTCGAGCTCCCGCCCGATGCGGGCCCAGTGAGCGATCTGCTGGGCGGCGCTCCTACTGTGCACAGCACCGCTGGACTTGGCGGCGGCGAACAGGTCACCGTCGACTCGGGTCGGCATCGTGGACATGTGTCGACTGTAGCACTCTGCTACACCTCGCTGCTGCACCCCCGACGAGGCGTGTAGCCCTCCGCCGCTAGTCACCCGCGCGCCCTCCCGCGCTGCCGCTCACCGGAGAACCCGTGCCATCGCGTCATCAGCTCCGGACGGTCGGACAGCCTGTCCCTGAACCGTCGGAAGGCGCCGCGCCCGGAGATCGAGCGGGCCAGCCGATCGGCGAAGTCCGGGTCATCGAGGTCATCAATGAACCACTCCATGTCTCGGTAGCCGTCGTGCGACCCCTCGCAATGCACCAACAGCCACCGATCAGGGTCGTCGTCGACCTCCTCCTCCCCCATTTCCTCGGC
>JALYMZ010000197.1 GCA_030773435.1 Actinomycetota bacterium
GCGGCGGAGAGAACGGCGTAGCCGGTGGCCATGCCGACCTGCCGGGTGTCCACGACATGCACCGGCACCGACGCCTCCCGCGCCGCCAGGTGCGCCGACTCGAAGGTGCCGGAAACCTCCCCGGACAGGTGGACGGACACGATCGCTTCCGCACCGGCGGCGGCGAGATCGTGGAACACCCGGGCGAACTCCTCCGGCGCCGGCCGTGAGGTGCTCACCGGTTCCCACGCCCGCAACGCTGCCGCCACCGTGTCCGGGGTCGCCTGCGTACCCTCGTCGTACGCCTTGGCGCCGATGACGACCTTCAGCCGCACGACGGAGATGCCGCGGGCGGCCACCACGGTGTCGGGCAGCATCGAGGTCGAGTCGGTGACGAGCGCGACCCGCGGGATGGCCATGGGCGCAGGCTACCTTCGGGCGACGCGTCAGGCGGGAGCGTGCACGCCGTGGAGAGCCCGGCCCCCAGTACGACGACGCGCTCCGCGCGCGTGGTGGGCGTGGACGTCGCGCGGTGCCTGGCGCTGCTCGGCATGATGGCCACCCACATCCTCCCCGGCAGCGACACCGAGGGCGTCACCTGGTACCAGCAGCTGGCCGGTGGCCGCTCGGCGGCGCTATTCGCCGTGCTCGCCGGAGTCAGCGTCGCCCTGGTCACCGGCGGCATGACCCCGCCGCGAGGTCAAGAACTGTCCGCCGCGCGCGCCGGACTGGTGGCACGGGCGGCGGTGATCGGACTGGTCGGCCTCCTCGTCGGCGGGCTCGACTCCGGCATAGCGGTGATCCTGACCTACTACGCGGTGCTGTTCGTGCTGGCGCTGCCGTTCATCGGGCTGCGCGCGCGCACCCTGGCCGCACTGGCCGGCGCCTGGGCGGTGGGCGCCCCGGTGGTCAGCCATGTCGTCCGCGGACTGCTCGACGCGCCCGCGCCCGGCAATCCCACCCTGGACCGGCTGGTGCTCGAGCCCGGTCTGCTCCTCACCGAGCTGCTGCTCACCGGCTACTACCCGGCGTTCACCTGGCTGGCGTACCTGTTCGCCGGGATGGCGGCCGGACGCTGCCTGCTCGGCTCGACTCGGGTAGCCGCGGCGCTGGCCGTGCTCGGCGGGAGCCTGGCGCTGCTGAGCTGGTCGGCCGCGACCGTGCTGCTGCAACGCCCCGGGGGCCACGCCGTACTCGCCGGCGCCCTGCCGTCGGACTTCCCGACGCACGGTGACCTGCAGGAGTCGCTGGTGCACGGCTTCTTCGGCACCACCCCGCCCACCTCGTGGTGGTGGCTGACCGTGTGGGCGCCGCACTCCAGCACGCCGGTCGACATGCTGCACACCACCGGCACGTCGCTGCTGGTGCTGGGGTTGGCGGTACTGGCCGGCCGCGTGGCGCCGCAGGCGCTGAGCGCCGTGTTCGCCGCCGGCACCATGACGCTGACCCTCTACACCGTGCACGTGTGTGCGCTGGCCGCCGAGGTCGGCCCGCCACGGGGAACCGGCGCTCTGTACGCCTGGCATGTCGCCGCGGCGCTGCTGCTGGGTGCCACCTGGCGTGAGCTGGTCGGCCGCGGGCCACTGGAGCGGGGCGCGGCCGCGGCGTCACGGACGGCGCGTGAGTCGGTGCTGTGGAGCCGCCAGCGAGCCTGACGCGGGCCCCGGTCAGGGCAGCTCGACGTACTTGCTCAGGAACGCCCGCGCGGTCGGGGCGTCCATCCGGTAGGCCACGTTGGTGGCGTAGCAGGGGACCTCGCCGGTGATCGTGGTGCCGGCGAGGATGCGGCGGCCGCCGATGGTGGCGTAGTTCGGTCCGCCGGAGTCGCCGTAGCAGGCGCCGCCGAAGCCGCGCGACTCGTTCATCGCCAGCCGAATCCATGTCTTGTTCAGCGCGCTGAACCCCAGCTCGGCCTTCTTCCGGACACCGCCGCCGGGGTGGGTGTGGCCGCCTGGACCGCGGTGCGCCTCCTCGGTGCCGTAGCCGACGACGAGCCAGCTCAGCCGGTCCAGCCGGCGCGGACCGAGGCGGCTCAGCTGTCCGGCGCTGGGCAGCCGGGCCGGGGTGAACGCCGGCCAGCGGCTGGCGACCTCGCGCGCCGCGGCCGAGTCGAAGGTGAGCACGGCGATGTCGTGGGAGTCCGCCGACGTGCCGGGGTAGCCGGGCTCGGTGTGCGGCGTGCCCTCGACCGCGACGGCGTCGAACAACGCGTCGGCGCGCAGCCCAGCCGCGAATGCCGCGTCGAGGTCGGCCTCCACGTCCTGGGAGCGGGACACGCCCATGCGGACGCCCTCCGGCCAGTCGGTCGTGCAGTGCGCTGCGGTCAGGTAGACGTCGTCGCTGATCATCGTGCCGGAGCAGACCCAGTCGACCCGGTCGGGTGTCGTCGGGTCGCCGTCGTTGTCCCACTGCGCGACGAACGCGCCGACCTCGGTGCGCTCGGGAGCGGGCTGGGAGTTGTAGGAGCTGATCGCGATGGCCGCGCCGGGTACGGCGACGGCGAGTGCGGCGACGCACGCGGTGATCAGTGTGGTGCGCAGCCGAGCCACGGGGTGGGAGCATGGCTGGGCCTTCCAGGGCGCGGACAGAGCGCCCCAACTGTGCCATGCGGTGGGCCGCGCGCACGACCGGCTCGACTCAGCCGGCCACCACGTTGACGAGTCTCGGCGCGCGCACCACGACCTTGCGCACCGGCCGTCCCTCCAGCGCCCGCTGCACGTGCGGCTCCGCCAGCGCCAGCCGCTCCAGCTCCTCCGGCGTCACGTGGGGCGACACGTCCAGGCGGGCACGCACCTTGCCCTGCACCTGCACGATCGCGACCACGCTGTCCTCGACCAGCAGGGCGGGGTCGGCCGCCGGCCACCCGGCCAGCGCGACGCTCGGTTCATGGCCGAGTCGCTGCCACATGCCCTCCGCGCAGTACGGCGCCACCAGGCTCAGCATCACCGCGACCGCCTCGGCGGCCTCCCGCACCGCCGGGTCGGCGCCGCCGCAGCCGGAGTCGATGGCCTTCCGGGTCGCGTTGACCAGCTCCATGATCCGGGCGACGACCACGTTGAACCGGAACGACTCGACCAGCTGCGCGACCTCGTGCAGGGTCTTGTGTGTGACCCGGCGCAGCCGCTGGTCGCCGGTGGCGGGGTCGACGCCGGGTGCGCCGGCCACGTCCCCGGCCAGCCGCCAGGCCCGCTGCAGGAACCGCAGTGACCCGCCGGGGGAGACGTCGGCCCAGTCGATGTCGTCCTCGGGCGGGCCGGCGAACACCATGGTCAGGCGCACCGCGTCGACGCCGTACTCGTCGAGCATCTGCGACAGCTGCACCAGATTGCCGCGGGACTTGCTCATCGCCGCGCCGTTCATGCCGACCATGCCCTGGTTCAGCAGCCGGGTGAACGGCTCACCGAAGTCGACCATGCCGAGATCGCGCAGCACTTTGGTGAAGAACCGCGCGTAGAGCAGGTGCAGGATCGCGTGCGTCACCCCGCCGACGTACTGGTCCACCGGCGCCCACTCGTGCACCTGCTCGGCGTCGAACGGCATCTCGGTCGAGCGCGGCGCGGTGTAGCGCAGGTAGTACCACGAGGAGTCGACGAACGTGTCCATGGTGTCGGTGTCGCGGCGCGCCGGCCCGCCGCACCGCGGGCAGGAGACCTCGACCCAGTCCGTGGCCGCGCCCAGCGGCGAGGTGCCCTTGGGCTTCAGGTCCAGCCCGGCCGCCGCCGGCAGCTCGACCGGCAGCTGGTCGTCGGGTACGGCGACCTCCCCGCACCCCGCGCAGTGCACGATCGGGATCGGCGTACCCCAGTAGCGCTGCCGCGAGATCAGCCAGTCCCGCAGCCGGTAGTTGACCGCGGCCTTGCCCAGCCCGGCGTCCTCCAGCTGCTGGGTGATCGCGGTGATCGCCGCGTCCTTGCCCAGCCGGTCCAGCGACCCGGAGTTCACCAGCACGCCGTCGGCCACGGTCGCGATCCCGGTCTCCGCCGGGTCATCCATGCCGGGGACGTCCACGACGACCCGCACCGGCAGGCCGAACGCGCGCGCGAAGTCCAGGTCGCGCTGGTCGTGCGCGGGCACCGCCATGATCGCGCCGTGGCCGTAGTCGGCCAGCACGTAGTCGGCCGCCCAGATCGGCAGCCGCTCCCCGTTGACCGGGTTCACCGCGTAGCGCTGCAGGAACACGCCGGTCTTCTCCCGGTCGGTCGACAGGCGCTCGATCTCGCTCTCGCCGCGCACCTTCTCCAGGTACGACGCGAACGCCGCCTGCACCTGCGGCGGTGCCTCGGCGGCCAGCTCCGTGGCGAGGTCGGAGTCGGCGGCGACGACGAAGAACGTGGCGCCGTACAGCGTGTCCGGGCGCGTGGTGTAGATCGTCACCGGCCGCTCGCGGCCCTCGATGACGAAGTCGACGTCGGCGCCGGTGCTGCGCCCGATCCAGTTGCGCTGCATCGTGACGACCTTGTCCGGCCACTGCCCCTGCAGGGTGTCCAGGTCGTCGAGCAGCTGGTCGGCGTACTCGGTCACCTTGAAGTACCACTGCGTCAGCTTCTTCTTCGTGACCGGGGTGTCGCAGCGCTCGCAGCGGCCGGCGACGACCTGCTCGTTGGCCAGCACGGTCTGGTCCTTGGGGCACCAGTTGACCTGGCTGGGCTTGCGGTAAGCCAGCCCGCGCTCGTACATCCGCAGGAACAGCCACTGGTTCCACCGGTAGTACAGCGGGTCGCAGGTGTGCAGCACCCGGTCCCAGTCGAACGAGCAGGCGTAGCGGCGCATCGAGGCGCGCTGCGCGGCGATGTTGGCGTAGGTCCAGTCCCGCGGGTCCAGGCCGCGCTGGATGGCGGCGTTCTCGGCCGGCAGGCCGAAGGCGTCCCAGCCGATCGGGTGCATGACGTTGTAGCCGCGCTGCACCCAGTACCGCGCGATGACGTCGCCGAGCGCGTAGGCCTCGGCGTGGCCCATGTGCAGGTCGCCGGAGGGGTAGGGGAACATGTCGAGGATGTACTTCTTCGGTCGCGGGTCGTCGGGGCGGCCGCTGCGGAACGGCGCCAGCTCGTCCCACACCGGCAGCCACTTGCGCTCTAGCGCGGCCGGGTCGTAGCCGGTCGCCGCGGCCGGTTCGGTGGTCTGCTGCTGTGTCACGGTCGGGCCCTCTTCGGCGTACGTCGTGGACATGAAAAAACCCCTCGAGCACGAGGGGTGGCCGCGCCGACGTGGTGCCTGGTCAGCGCGGCTAGGGAAGGAGCAGGGTCGCCCGCATGCGGCCAGGATAGCGCAGCCCCTCATGTGGCGACGCGCCAAGTTTCGTGAGCACTCGAACGACGCCGACCCTCCCACCGCCGCCGCTCTTCCATAGCCGCGGGACGTTACGCCGGTCAGCCGGGGGCGCCGACGGTCGACGCGCAACCTCGGGCAGTTGGACTCAACGCCATCACTGACCGCCAGCGGTGTCGTACACGGCGTCGGGTAGCCGAGCGGCCACCGGAACAACGCCCGGGGCGGCGGGCGTGGCCGCCCGCGCCGAGCGCCGGCGGACGGCGGCGGTCTGCTCTGGCG
>JALYMZ010000198.1 GCA_030773435.1 Actinomycetota bacterium
GCTACGGTGTGAGTCGCCGCACCCTGGCCCTCGCTGTCGGTGGCGTGCTGCTCGCCCTGCTGGTCCTGGCGGCGGCGCTGCGCCCGGTGCCGTACGTCGCGATGCGGCCGGGGCCGGTGGAGAACACCCTCGGCACGCTACGCGGTCAACAGATCGTCGCGATCTCCGGGCGCCGGGTGTTCCCCACCGAGGGCCAGCTCGACCTGACCACGGTCTCGGTCACGTCCCCCCAGGGTCGGATCAGCCTGGGCGAGGCGCTGCTCGCCTGGTTGGACCCCGACCGGGTGGTGCTGCCGCGCGACGTCGTCTACCCGCCGCAGCAGTCGGCGCGCGAGGCCGAGCAGCGGAGCAGCATCGAGATGGTGACCTCCCAGGACGCCGCCGCGGTTGCGGCACTCAGCGAGCTGGGAATCGAGGTCGGCTTCGACGTGCGGGTGCACTCGGTGATCGAGGACGCGCCGGCGCAGGGCCACCTGAAGGCACGAGACGTCGTGCTCGCCGTGGAGGGCCAACGCGTCGACGAGGCGGCCGATGTCGCGGAGCTGTTGCAGGAGGTCCCGCCGGGGGACTCCGCCCAGCTCCTGGTACGCCGGGACGGGCGCCGTCAGGTCATCACGACGCCCACCGCCGAGTCGCCGGACGAGCCGGGGCGCACCATCGTCGGGATCACGGTCGCCGACCAACCACGGCTGCCGTTCGAGGTCTCCATCGAGCTGGGGGACCGCATCGGCGGACCCAGCGCGGGCCTGATGTTCGCGCTCGCGATCGTCGACAAGCTCACCCCGGGAGCACTGACCGGCGGTCTGCACATCGCCGGCACCGGGGAGATCGACGTCGACGGCCGGGTGGGGCCGATCGGCGGCATCCAGCAGAAGATCGCCGGCGCCGCCGACGCCGGCGCGACCGTGTTCTTGGTGCCACAGGCCAATTGCGCCGAGGCAGTACTGGCACCGGACTCCGACCGGCTGCGACTGGTCCCGGTCGCGGACCTCGGCGACGCCGTGGCCGCGCTGAAGACGCTGAACGACCCCGGCCCCGCCCCGGCCGGCGCGGTGCCGTCGTGCCGGACGTAAGCACTGCCTCCCGGGCCACGCGCCGCCCCGCGGCTCCGCCGCCGCTTGTCACCGCGGTGGTCGAGGTGGAGGCGCACGCCGACGCGGCCGGCTGGGACCAGCCGGCCCGCATCTACGCGTTGGTGCCCACCGACGAGCTACTGGCGCGCGAGCCGGCGCTGGCCACGACGCTCGGCCTGGACGCGGCCGCCGCGGCCGGCCGCCGACACTGCGTGCTGCGGCTGCGGTCCCGAGACGATGCGCTGCTGCAGGGACCCGACCTGGTGCCGCGGCTGACCGTCCTGCTGCAGGACACGTTGGACGGCCCAGGTTGGACGGCCCAGGCTGGACGGCCGGGTTGGACGGCTGAGGGAGACTTGACCGGATGAGTGGCCTCTTCGACGACGGCCGGACGTTCGGCGACCGCGCGGCGGCGCAGCAGCGGCAGCGACCGCCGCGCGCGCTGCTGCCGACGCTCGCGGTGGTCATCGCGCTGCTGATCATCGGCTCCACGTTCACCGACCTGTGGACCGAGCGGCTGTGGTTCTCCTCCGTCGACAAGGCCACGGTGTTCACCACGCTGCTCGGCACCCGGGCGCTGATGTTCTTGGTCTTCGGAGCGCTGCTCGCCGCGGCCGTGGTGGCGAACGTCGTCGTCGCCTACCGCGCCCGGCCGGTGCACCGGATGCTGTCGCCGGAGCAGCGCAGCCTCGACCGCTACCGCGACGTGGTGGAGCCGCTGCGGCGGGCGATCGTCATCGGGCTCGCAGTGGTGCTGCTGTTCTTCGGGGGTAGCAGCGCGGCGTCGCGGTGGGAGACCTACATGCTGTGGCGCAACGGCGGGTCGTTCGGGACCCGGGACGCCGAGTTCGGTCTCGACGTGGGCTTCTTCGTCTTCGACTACCCGTTCTGGCGCTACCTCGTCAGCTTCGGCTTCGCGGTCGTCGTACTGTCGCTGACCGCCACCGCGGTGACGTACTACCTCTACGGCGGCATCTCGCTGCAGTCGCCGGTAGAGAAGGTCTCGAGCGCAGCGCAGACCCACCTCTCGGTGCTGCTCGGCGTCTTCATGCTGCTCAAGGCGGTGGCGTACTGGCTGGACCGCTACGGGCTGGTGTTAGAGGACGGCGCGCTGTTCACCGGGATGTCGTTCACCGACGACAACGCGGTGCTGCCGGGCAAGAACATCCTCACGATCATCGCGGTGATCTGCGCCGCGTTGTTCTTCGCCAACGCGGTACGCCGCACCTGGCTGCTGCCCGGTCTGGGACTTGGCCTGCTGGTGCTGTCGGCGGTGCTGCTGGGCGGGCTGTGGCCGTTCATCGTGCAGCAGTTCCAGGTGCGCCCCTCCGAGCCGGACCGGGAGGCGCCGTACATCGGGCGCAACATCCAGGCGACCCGAGACGCCTACGGCGTCGACGACGTGCAGATCCAGGGCTACGACGCGGTCACCACGCTGACGCCGCAGCAGCTGGCCGACGACGCGGGTGACCTGCCGGGCACCCGGCTGCTGGACCCGACGCTGGTCAAGCAGGCGTTCGAGCAGCTGCAGCAGGTGCGCGGCTTCTACCAGGTGCCCGACATCCTCGACGTGGACCGGTACACCGTCGACGGTCAGACGCGCGACATGGTGGTGGGGCTGCGGGAGCTGAACCTCGCCGGTCTGCTGCCGGAGCAGCGCAACTGGAACAACGACCACACCGTGTACACCCACGGGTTCGGCGTGATCGCGGCGTACGGCAACGAACGCACCCGCGAGGGCGAGCCGGTGTGGGCGGAGCAGGACCTGCCGCCCCGCGGCGTGCTCGGCCCGCCGGCACCGGACCGCTACCAGCCGCGGGTCTACTTCGGCGAGCTGCTGCCCGAGTACTCCATCGTCGGCGCGCCGCCGGGCACCCCTCCGGTCGAGCTCGACATCCCCGACACCGAACAGGAGGGGGTGGCGGCGCAGAACAGCACCTATCAGGGCGCGGCCGGGGTTCCGGTGGGCGGGCTGTTCAACAAGCTGCTGTACGCCGTGAAGTTCCGCGAGGCCAACATCGTGCTGTCCTCCCGGGTCAACGAGGCGTCGCGGATCCTCTACGTCCGCAATCCCCGCGCCCGGGTGGAGAAGGTCGCGCCGTGGCTGATGGTGGACGGCAACCCCTACCCGGCGGTGGTGGGCGAGCGGATCCTGTGGATCGTCGACGGCTACACGTCGTCCGACGCCTTCCCGATGTCGGAGCGGGTGTCCTTCGACGACGTGACCTCGGACGCCCTCACCCCGTCGCGGGCGCTGGCGGCACAGCCCGACGACGACATCAACTACCTACGCAACTCGGTGAAGGCGGTCGTCGACGCCTACGACGGCTCCGTCACCCTCTACGAGTGGGACACCGACGACCCGGTGCTGGCGGCGTGGCGCAACGCCTTTGCCGGCACGGTGGAGCCGCGAGACAGCATCCCCGAGGACCTGCTGGAGCACCTGCGTTACCCCGAGGACCTGTTCAAGGCCCAGCGTGAGATCCTCACCCGCTACCACGTCACCGACCCCGGCGACTTCTACCAGGGCAACGACCGCTGGCGCGTGCCGGACGACCCCACCGCGCAGGGCCGGTCGCAGCCGCCGTACTACCTGACGCTGCGCATCCCCGAGCAGGACCAGGCGCAGTTCGCGCTGACCACGGTGTTCACCCCCCAGAACCGGGAGATCCTGGCGTCACTGATGTCGGTCAACGCCGATGCCAGCAGTGACGACTTCGGCACCATCCGGATCCTGGAGCTGCCCGGCGACACCCAGGTGCAGGGCCCGGGGCAGGTCGCCAACGCGTTCAACGCGAACGACCAGATCGCACGCGAGCTGCTGCCGTTCCGGCAGTCAGAGTCGGCGCGCGCGCTGTTCGGAAACCTGTTGACGCTGCCGGTGGGGGACGGCCTGCTCTACGTGCAGCCGGTCTACACCCAGCGCGGTGAGGGGCAGGGCAACTACCCGGTGCTGTCGTACGTGCTGGCGTCGTTCGGCGACAGCGTCGGTTACGGGTCGACGCTGGCCGAGGCGCTCGACCGGGCGATCGGCACGGACTCCGGCGTCGAGCCGGATCCGGGGGAGCCCGGGGACGGCGGGGACGGTGGTGGGGGCGGTGAGCCTCCGCCACCGCCACCGGCGCCCAGCGACGACGTCGCCGAGCTGCTCAGCCAGGCCGAGCAGGCGTTGGCCGAGGGCCAGGAGGCGCTGGCCAACGGCGACCTGGCGGGCTACCAGGCGGCCAACGAGCGAGCCCAAGAGCTGGTCGCGCAGGCGCTGGAAGCCGCTCAGGGGGAGTCGACCGCCAGCCCGACCAAGGAGCCGACCGAGAGCCCGTGAGCCGCTCGAGCGCTGCAAGGCCCGGGCTGGGATTTGCCTGCGGTTGCACCACCCCGTAGGATTGGTGGCACCGACGCGGGGTGGAGCAGCTCGGTAGCTCGCTGGGCTCATAACCCAGAGGTCGCAGGTTCAAATCCTGCCCCCGCTACGAATTTCAGGCTCGGAGATCGCTGATCTCCGAGCCTGAAAGCATTTGAGATTTGATCCGACAGCCAGAAACCTGCCAGAAACCCTGTCGCGAGACCCCTCCAAGCCGCATCCGCGAGCATCGGCATGGGATGTCACGGAGCCCCGCGGGACCATCCGGGACCCGGCGCTCACCTCACGGTCATGGAGACCAACAACAGCACGCTGAGCGGCCTGGAGCCGCTGCTGAGCATCGAGGAGCTCGCCGAGTACCTCGACGTGCCAGTCACGACGATCCGCGACTGGCGCACCGACGGCAAGGGGCCGTGCGCGATCAAGGTCGGCGGCCGCGTTCGCTTCGCCACCTCCGACGTCCTGGCCTGGCTACTGCGCCAGCGCGAGACCGAGCCGGGGCACAGGCCGAGCGGCGGGTGAGCGACCGTGGCTAGGCCCCCGCACGCCGATCGGCACCTTCGGCGAGATCTACTTCGAGAAGACCCACGACGGCCGAGCACGCGCGCTGACCCGGTTCCGGGACTACGACGGCCAGCTGCGCCGCGTCCAGGCGACAGCGGACACCCCCAAGGCCGCGGAGCGCAAGCTCAAGGAGGTGCTCGCCGAGCGCAACGAGCAGAACGTCGGCCAGGGCGAGCTCACCGCGGCCAGCTCCTTCCGACATCTGGTCGATGTGTGGCTCGCCGACCTGGACCTGGAGGACGCGCTCGCGCCCAGCACCCGAGCCCTCTACGAGCGCAACATGCGCCAGCTCGTCCTGCCCGCCTTCGAGCACTACGCGCTGCGCGAGATCAGCGTCCGCAAGGTCGACCAGTTCATCAAGACGCTCGCCAAGACCAAGAGCTACAGCATGGCGAAGCAGGCCCGCACCGTCCTGAGCCTCGCCTTCGGGCTCGCTGTCCGCTACGACGCGATCCGCGAGAACCCGGTCCGTGACACCGCTCGCCTCCGCAAGCCGCCCGCGCAGGCGATGTCGCTCACCGTCGAGCAGGTCGAACAGATCCGCCGAGCAATCCGCGGTTGGCGCCGCGGCCCAGGCTTGCCCGGCCCGCCGCCGGACGGGCAGCTGGAGCAGATCATCGAAGTCATGCTCGGCACTTCGGCCCGGATCGGGGAGGTGCTCGCGATCCGCAAGTGTGACGTCGACGTCACTACGACTCCGGCCACGGTCCGGCTCTGCGGGACGATCGTGTCGCCGGCCGAGAAGCCGACACATCGGCAGCCGCATCCCAAGTCGGTGAAGTCGACCAGGACGGTGTCGGTGCCGTCGTTCACTGCCGAGGTGCTGCGGGCGCGGCTGGTGACGATCGCGTCCGAGGAGCCGGACCACCTCATCTTCTTCAGTCGCAACGGCACCCCGTTGACGACCAACAACATCCGCCGGCGGCTGCGCGCGGTCCTGGACGAAGCGGGCATCGAAGGGGTCACCCCGCACTCATTCCGGCGCACGGTCGCGACCATGCTTGATCGGGCTGGCGGAGCGGACCTGGCTGCCGAGATGCTCGGCCACACGTCCTCGAAGATCACCAAGCAGCACTACATCGAGCCGGACGAGGCGGTGAACCCGGTGACCGCCGAGATCCTCGAGGCGTTGGCTCCACGCCGATCGGAGGACGAGCGATGAGCCGGGGACGGAGACCTGGTCCTTGATGCGTGGTGGAGGCGCGGCCAAGGCGCGATAGCCATTGTGGGCAGTGAGTAAGACGGCTATCCGCAGTTGACCGTGGTGGCCTGCTGATTCAAGGGTGAGCGTCGCCGGGTTCGGCGGGCGCTGCGGAGCAGGATACGGGTCTGGTAGTGGTCGGGGTTGCGGTAGCCGCGGCCGGTGCGCTTGATGTGCTTGATGCCGGTGTTCGCGGCCTCGGTGCGGGCGTTGGTGACGCGGGTGGTGATGAGGGTTTCGATCTCGTCCCACCAGGCGTTCACGGTGTCCCACAGCCGCCAGGTCTCAGGCATGTCGGTGCCGAGGACGGCGATGCCGAGCAGGCCGCGGGCGTGGTCGGCGGCCGCGAGGTCACGGCAGGCCAGCAGCATGCGGATGCGTTCCTTCACGCCCCAGGCGGTGCCGATCTCGCCGGTGGGGTCGTCGTGGAGCAGCACGTGGTCGAGCCGCTGCAGCGCTCGGTCGGACAAGCGGTCGCCGGCGCGCAGCAGCAGCATCCGGTGGGCCCAGGCGAGGTCCTCCGTGCGGCCACGGTGGCCGAGCTGCTCGCGGGCGACACGCTGGCGAACGCGGGTCACGGTGAGGTTGGCAAGCCGGACCAGGTGCCAGTGGTCCACGCTGATCGCGGCGTCGGGGAGCGCCTGCTCGATCGCGGACCGAAACGAGGCCGAGGGGTCGATGGCCACGACCTCGACCCGGTTGCGCCAGGCGTCGGAGCGGGGTTCGGAGTGGCACCTCGGCGACCTACCGGTGGCCCATGGTCTCAGTGAGGCGTCCGCGCGCGAGTGGGGCCTGTTTGTCTCCACCGCGATCAAGGACGGCGAGGCGCCGGTGTTCAACGAGCCCCGCGTGTTCGTCCTCGACGCCGACGGCACCGTGTACAGGAGCAACATATCCGGCTCTACGCCACCAAGCGTGGACGGCGGCTCCTGGTTCGCGGCGTGCGGGGAGTCTGCCAGGTGGTGCCGCAGTAGAGCAGGAGCCGGAGCCGGTAGTTGTCGAAGTTGCGGTAGCCGTGGCCGATTCTGCGGATCTTCTCGATGAGCAGGTTCGTGGCCTCGGTCGGGCCGTTGGAGACTCGGCCGGTGTCGAAGTAGGCCAGGAACTCGCTGCGCCAGGCCCGCAGGGTGCGGCCGAGCCGGGCGACCTCGGGAATGGGGCAGGTGTGCAGCTGCTCGAGGAGCTGTTCGGCCTGCCGGCGTCCTTGAGCCAGGTCCTCGGCGTGGTAGACCGCGCGCAGCCGTTGGGCGGCCTGACAGGCGATGGTGACCTCCCAGTTCGGGTCACCTGAGGTGTGTCTGAGTCTTCGAGACATCCGGGCGGATAAATTCCCA
Organism: Actinomycetota bacterium; assembly: GCA_030773435.1. GTDB lineage: Bacteria > Actinomycetota > Actinomycetes > Propionibacteriales > Nocardioidaceae > JALYMZ01. The sequence continues at coordinate 7,534 of JALYMZ010000198.1, forward strand.
ACCGAGCCCGGCGCGCGGTCATGGTTGGTTCTCCGTCGCTGCTCGACGGTAGTCGATGCGCGCTTGGCGTGCTCGCTCGAGCCCGTCGCGGCGGTTCTTGCGGATGGCCTCGCCTCGTCCTTCGTGGTCGTCGTCGGGGGTGACGTAGCCGATTGAGGCGTGCAGGCGGACGGCGGTGTGCTCGTCCCGGACGCGCTCGAGCTCGGTGTTCAGCTCGCCAGGGTCGGTGATCTTCTCCAGGTGGGGCCACTCGCCCTTGACGTGCCCGAAGAGCGTCTCGATCCAGGCCTGGTCGGTCGGGGTGTGCGGTCGTCTGAAGTGCTGGGCGATGTGCACGCCGGCGAGGAACTCCCGGGTGGAGTGCGAGCGCATCTGGGGCCCGTTGTCGGACACCGCGAGCAGCATCGGCAGCTGGCCGTCATCGATCACGGCCTCGATGCGTTCGCGTTCTCCGCTGAGCAGCGCCTGGCGTAGCGCCGTGGTGGTGCGCTCGTCGACCAGGTCGAGCAGGCCCTCGGACTCCAGGCCGGCGAGGAAGCATGCCTCGACCTGGGTGGAGGTCTCCTCCGGGGAGCAGACGGTGGCGATCCACTTGCGCGAGACCGTGTCCAGCACCGCGATCACCGCCCGCTTCGCCCGGGTGAAGTGGGTGAAGTCGTAGGCCCAGATCCGGTTCGGCTTCCACTCCAGCCAGTCCGGCCAGGGCGTCTTGGCGACCGGCTCGCGTGGCGCTGGACCGGGTAGAACCATCCCGTGATCTGCGAGAACGCGCCGCACCGTGGATTCGGAGACATGCACCACGTCCAGACGCGACCCGCGGTGGGCCAGTTTGCGATGGGACCGGTCGATCTCGCCCCAGGACTCGAACAGGGCCACGATCGCCTCCCGCTCGGCGTCGAGCAGCCCGTGCACCGGGTGCCCGCCCGAGACGGCGTCATCGAGCCGGTCGACCAGCCGCCGACGGGACCACCGCGCAGCACGGTTCTGGTCCAGGTCGAGCAGCATGCAAGCCCGGCGGGTCGACCAGCCACGGGAAGTGGCGTGCTCGACCAGGTCCAGCGCCGGCCTTGACGCTCGCGTCCACCCGGGCAGGGACCGGGCCGGCGGTCAGTCCCCACGCGATTTTCCCTCGTGCATGTGCAAGGCGACCGCCTGCTCGGTCACGGTGGTCCGCAGCCGCTCGATCTCCGCCGTGGCCTCGGCCAACTCGGCCTGCTCCAGCGTCTGACCCGGAGGCCCGGCTTGGCCGCTGCGAGCGCGTCCAGCGCCCCCTGCTTGGCGACCCTGCACACGCTCACGACCGTGGATCGGTCGACCCTGTACTTCTCCGCGGCCTCGCGCTGTGTGGCCTGCCCGGTCAGCACCCAGACCCACAACTCGTACTTCACCCTCGGCGGCAACACCCGCCGCTTCTTCCGGTTCCTCGACACGCTTGAATCCGACACCTTCAACGACCTCCCGGCCTCTCAGGCACGCCGGATCCTGGCTGGGTGTTTTCCCGACCAGATGTCTCACGAAGTCAGACGCATTGCATCACCTGCGACGAGCGCGGTGTCGAGGCGGCCGATGGCTTTGTCGGTGAGGTGCTTGCGGCCGCGCAGCAGCAACCGTCGGACCTGGTAGAGCGGGTCGTTCTTGTGACCGCGGCGGTGCAGGGTCTGCTGCTGGACCCGACGGCGGACCTCCTCGACCACGGTGTTGCCGAGTCTGACCACGTGGAAGGCATCCAGCACCCGGGTCGCGCTGGGTAGCTCGGTGTGCAGCGCGGTGGCGTATCCACGGAACGGGTCGAGCGCCGCGAACACAATCTGGTCACGCCAGGCTTGCTCGCGTTCGGCGATCCAGTCCGCGTAGACCTTCCCGGTCCGTCCGGCCACCACCTCCAACACCCGCGGTGGCCGGCCTGGGGTGAGGTCGACGATGCCGGTGGCGAACCCGGTGCGCCGGGCGGGGCCGGCGTGCTGCCAGACGTGCTCATCGACACCCAGCCCGGTCACCCCCTGCAAACGGTCCCCGGCCTCGACCAGCGGGGTGCCGTAGGCGCGGACCGCGCGCATCACCGTGTTCCAGCCCACCCCGAGCCGGTGGCGCACGGCCTCGACGGTGAGCCCGTCACGGCCGACCTGCTCACACGCCCACCTGCGCGCGCGTTCGGTCAGCGCGGCCCGGGGACCAACCTGAGGGTGGGTCTCCGACCACGTCTTCTTGGCGCACAGCGGCTCCCCGCAGCGCCACAACCGCTTGCGCCACACCAGGAGTACCGGCCGGTCCGCCGAGGGAATGTCGCGCACCAGATGATCCCGCCGCCCGTGCGGGGTGGCGACCACCCCACACTCGGGGCACCCGGTCAGGGTCTCGGTCGTCTCGACCAGGACCTCAAGCTCACCGCCGTACTCACCGGCCCCGAGCACCCCGAACCCGGTCAGTCCGAGCATGATCACGGGCACGGCTGTAGCGTCTTCCTCCACTGGGGCTCCTCGGATTCGTTGGCTTGGTCGCTACGAATCGTGGAGCCCCACCCGTTCTACGGCTAACCCAAGTCAGGCGTGTCGAAGACCCGCTACCCACGCTTGGAGAGGAAGAGCCACATATCCTCGATGCCGTTCGGACGCCCGGCCCTCGACGACGTGCTCGTGGGCTGCAGTTCGCGCAGCAGCAGGACTATCCGGCCCGGGGCGCGGCCTGAGCCGAAACGCCGCGATCACGGGGATGCCGGGATGACGTCAGCGTGCGCGGCGCGACCGCTCGGCGGCACGCTCAGGAACGTGGGGGCATGCCCGTCTCGATCAGTTCACCGGCCACTCGGACCTGAATACCCTCACCGTGAAAGGCGAGGTGGTCACGGATGAGCCTCACCCCGTCGTAGGGCTCCGGGTAGTACCACGCGCCGTCTCGCACTCCCGCGACGCGGAGGTAGGACGCCTCGCCCTTGTACGGACAGTAGGTATGCGTCCCGGAAACCTCGAGCAGCTCCGCCGGCACGTCCCCTCGGGGCACGTAGAAGCGGTTCGGCAGGTGCCCCTCGGAGAGCACCAGTGCTCTGCGGGTCTTGGTGACCACCTCGCCGCACACGCTGACCTCCACAGGCCGTGAGGTGCGGCGTACATCGATCCGCGTGTAGGGGTCGCGCGGGTGCGCACCGGTCTCCTCGTCCTCGTCGAACCAGGCATCCATCGCGTCCCAGTAGAAGGCGACGTAGCCTGCCAGCCAGGATGCCTCGGGCAGCGGTTCGAGGTAGCCCCAAGCGGCGTTCGACGCCGTCTGGCCGCCCGCCTCGACGTCCCAGTACGACGCGTCGCCCTTGAACGGGCAGTGCGTCGTGTGCTCGGTCGTAGTCAGCGTCGCGAGGACATCCTCGCGCGGCAAATAGAGCACCACCATTAGGTTGCTCTCGTGCAGCAGCATCGCCCGCACGGAGTCCAGCACCAGCTCGTTGCCGAGGAAAGCGCGGATGCGGCGCGGGAACGGGTCGAAGAACAGCCGGTGCCGCGGCCCGCCTATCTCGTAGTTCACGGTGACCGGTCCGGTACTGGACAGCGGCCGGTGTCGGCCAAGCGTCAGGGACATCTCGCCATTGTTGCTCGCAGCGTCCACGATGAACATGCGAGCGACGTCCGATTGACGATCGCCCACTGGAACGGTGTCGGGTGGACGCGGCGACCTTTCGGTCCGTCGGTCAGGCGGAGGCGCCGTGGTCGGACCAGGCGAGGTCGACGACGACGGCGTAGTGGTCCGACGGCGGTGGGTCAGTGGTGCCGGCCAGGTCGGCGGAGATCACGGACACGGGATGGGCGGGTGACCCGGACCGGACGAGCACGTGGTCGATCCGCCCGTCGGCAAGCCACTCCTCGGCCGACACATATCGGTTGGCGTGGACCAGCGTGTGACCCCGCTCCCGGGGACGCACAGCCGCCCAGGCGTCGATGAGAACCTCGGTCAACGCACCGAACTCAGGGGTGTCGGGTCGGGCGTTGAGGTCGGCGGCGAGCACGACCGGCGGCACACCGTCCAGGTCCGAATCGGTCAGTGCCGTAGCGACCGCGGTGGTCTGGGCGAGGCGGACGTCTCCGGCGTCGTGTTCCCAGACAGGGACGGTGGTGGCGACGTGCAGCGGCCCCGCGGGGTGCGCGAACGTGACGATGAGCAGCGACGAGGGGTCACCGGGCAGATTGGGCAACTCGTGACGCTGCCGGTCAAGTACAGCCCAGCGGCCGAGGACGGCCATGCCCAGCGCGTCGGCGCCTGACTCGGGTTCGACGTCGGGCATGCGCGTCCGGTCAAACGCGGCGTGCAAGCCCAGATCCTCGGCGAGGTCATCGGCCTGAGTCCGGCCGCCTACGGTCCACACCTCCTGCAGGCACACGACATCGGGATCGAGCCGCTGCAAGGTCTCGGTGATCTTCGGTGCCCGCTCGCGCCATGGGCCGTACCGTCCCCAGACGTTCCACGTCACGACGCGCAGCAAGCGCTCCACCTCACCCATACTGGCACCCACCGCCGCGGCGGTGACCGTGTGCTCCGCACCCGGGAACCCGCTTGTGCCGGTCGACGATCGGCCAGCGGGTACAGCGCACGGATGCGGCTGCGTTGAGCGATGCTGAGCGGGCAGATGGGGAGCGCGGTCCGCTTGCGAGGTGGGCGGGGCTGCGTGTCGGCCGACTGGCAACCCTTTGGCGCTCGCGGCCAGCCGTATTCCGGTCTGCCGCTCCGGTGCGGCACCCAGCTCAGGTACCTACACCGGAGCAGCGGGAACGAAGAGTCGTCGCCTCGACCAGGCCCCGGGCCTCTCTCGACACCCCGGCCAGGTTTTTCGGGGTCTCCATCCGCGCGGCGGCAAACCTTCGGGTGACAGGTAGCGGCACACGTCTTCGGCTGCGCACGCCGCTGGGTTCGGATGAGCGGCCTCCTCCCGCAACTGCGCGACGGTCTCGCGAAGCGCCTGCAGGTCGGCGATCTGCTGGTCGAGGTCGGCGAGCCGGTCGTCGAGCAACGCGTATACATGCGCACACGGCGCCGCACCCGCGTCGCGGATCCGAAGCACTTCGCGAATCTGGGCCAAGGTGAGCCCGGCGGCGCGACCGCGGCGGATGAAGTCGAGCCTGGACACCGCGTCGTCGCCGTAGTCGCGGTACCCGCCGCCGGTGCGCTCAGCCGGCGGCAGCAAACCACTGTCCTCGTAAAACCGCAGCGTCTTGGTAGTCGTGCCGGTCACCGCGGCGAGCTCTCCGATGCGCACGGCGCTTTTCCCCTCTGCCCTTGACCTTCCAGTGTGCTGGAAGGTCCATGGTGGACCAAGCCCCGGCCGGAGGCCACCCCGAGGAGACCAGATGATCACCGACCGCGACACCGCCTACGCCATCGAGCGCAACATTGACCAGCCCACCGATGACAACACTGAGTACGACGTCGACCTGGCCGTGATCGGTTCCGGGGGTGCTGCGATGGCCGCAGGCATCGCCGCCCGCCAAGCTGGCGCGACCGTGGTGCTGATCGAACGTGGACCGCTGGGCGGCACCTGCGTGAACGTCGGGTGTGTGCCGTCGAAAAACCTGCTCGCCGCCGCCGGCGCACGGCACAGCGCGCTGACGAACCCATTCCCCGGCGTGTCGACCAGCGCCGACGGCGTCGACATGGCCGCGCTGGTGACGCAGAAGGACGAGCTGATCGAACGGCTCAAGCAGCACAAGTACGCCGACGTCGCCGACGCGTGGGGCTTCCCTGTCCTCAAGGGCGAAGCCACCTTCACCGACCCCACCACCCTCGCCGTGAACGGCGAACCACTGAGGGCCGGCGGCTATGTCATCGCGACCGGCTCCCAACCGGCGATCACCGGCATCGAGGGCCTTGAGGGCATCGAGTACCTGACCTCGACCACCGCGATGGAGCTCACCGAAGTCCCGCAGTCCCTGGTGGTGATCGGCGGCGGCTACGTCGGGATGGAGCAGGCGCAGCTCTTCGCGCACCTCGGCGCCCAAGTCACCGTCGTGGGCCGCCTCGCGCCGCAGGCAGAACCGGAGCTGCAAGCGGTGCTGTCCGCGGTGTTCGTCGACGACGGCATCACCGTCGTGCCCGACCGCGCCGCCCGCGTCGAGCACACCGCAGAGGGCCTGGTCGCGGTCACCACCACCGGCGGACGACAGGTCACCGGGCAGCGCGTGCTCGTGGCGACCGGGCGCCGGTCCGACACCACCGCGCTGAACCTCGCCGCGGCCGGCGTCGAGCTCGACGCACATGGCTTCATCGCCATCGACGCGCACCAGGCCACCACGAACCCCCGCGTCTACGCCGCTGGGGACGTCGCTGGCACCCCGCAGTACGTCTACGTCGCCGCCGCCTCCGGACGCGTCGCCGCCACCAACGCCCTCTCCCAGACAGCCGCCGACTCCTGCGCCGACGCATGCAGCACCCCGAGCAACGGCTCCGACAAGGACACCGGCGCGGGTGCGGCACCGGCGTCGGTGGACTACACCGGGCTGCCTGCCGTGGTGTTCACCCGCCCGCAGCTGGCCTCGGCCGGACTGACCGAAGCCGAGGCGCTCGGGCAGGGATACGCCTGCGTCTGCCGCACCCTGAGCCTTGAAGACGTGCCTCGAGCTCTCGTGAACCACGACACCCGCGGCGCGGTGAAGGTGATTGCGGATGCCAGCACCGGCCGGGTGCTAGGCGTGCACGCTGCGGCCGACGGTGCCGGCGAGATCATGCTCGCCGCCACCTACGCCATCAAGGCCGGCATGACCGTCGACGACCTCGCCGACACATGGGCGCCGTACCTGACCATGGCCGAGAGCCTGCGGATTGCCGCCGGGTTGTTCCGCATCGAGCTCCCCACCTCCTGCTGTGCCTGACCCGGTGAAGAGCCTCACGGTCACCGGTGCGGCGGCGATGGCGCTGTGCTGCGCCGGCCACGCGCTGCTGCTCGCTGTCGGCGCCGGTGGCATCGGCGCCGCTGTCACCGCAGTGGTGGCGGTCGTGACCAGGAACTCCGCACTGCTCGGGCTGGCAGCGGCCGCAGCGGCGGTCGTGCTGGTGGCCGCGGCCGTGGTGACCGTCCGGGTGAGCCGTCACCGTTCGCCCAGCCGTCGACAGCGGGCCCCCACAAGAGCCGGAGGCCGGCATGGGTGAGCTGCTCGCTCTGGCGTTCGCGACCGGGATGTTGTCGACGGTGAACCCCTGCGGCTTCGCGATGCTGCCCGGCTTCCTCGCGTTCTCTATCGGCGCCACAGACGGCTCAAGCGGCGGGCCAGCAGGCGCGTCGACAGCCGCGTCGACAGCCGAGTCGGCGGACGGCTCGCCCCACGTCTCGCCCGGCGCTGCCGGCTTTCAATCCAGCTCGAGGGCGTCGTGGGGCTCGGCGGCGCGCTCGCCGCTATGGGACGGCCTAGTCGCCGGCGCCGGGCTCAGCGCCGGTTTCGCTGCCGTGTTCACCGTCGCGGGGTTGCTGCTCGCGGTCGGGTTACGCACCGTGATTGGTGC
>JALYMZ010000199.1 GCA_030773435.1 Actinomycetota bacterium
CATCAACGGCCTCATCGAGCTCCACCGCCGCATCGCTCGCGGCTTTCGCAACCGCGACCACTACCGGCTACGCATGCTGCTCATCGGCGGCGGACTGACTCACCCCCACCTCAAGTAGGAAGAGCCCGTTAACTCCAACCACTTGTCGCTGGTGAAGAGAGCACGCCACCAAGTCATAGGACCCACGGCGTTATTGACATTGAGCCTAAGGGTCTCTCCCGCTCCGAGAATGATCGCCGTTTCCCGGCTACGGGTCCATTGAATCCGCGCGCGGACCGTATGATTACGGGAGGTAGGCGCAGAACCAGCGGGCGCCCATGCCTCACCTCTCCCGGAAGACTCTGTCCACTTCGATCAGGAAGGAGTTGAAAACTTGTCGCCCGCGGTCCATCCGTACGGTTGCTGTGGACGCGTAACAATTAGGGTGCCATATTTCTGACTCATTACTGTGACCAAAGGTGCGGAGGATTCGATGGTATAACAGTCGTTGCGGCAAAAAGGGGCATTGTCGCTCCCGTCAGGCACTCTTCCCATGGCGTTAGGGCTCGTAGGGCTTTGCAAATACCATGGACCGACTCCTGCGACGGCGCCTCCGCCAACCGACGCACCATAGCCGACTTGCAGCGGCACGCAACGCGCGAGCGCCAGCCAGGGGCACCGCCGTGGCCAGCAGCGCGGCGCCGAGCAGGTGCAGGCCGACCAGCACCTCGGGCAGGTCCAGCTGGTACTGCACCACCCCGGCCACACGTACGAGCGGTGCCCTGCGAGGCTGCGGGGATGCAGCAACTGCCCTTCGGCTGCTGGCCGTCACCGGTCGATGCCCGCCTGCTCACCACGCCCAGCCTGCGGTTCGCGCAGGTCGTCGCCGACGGCGACACCTGCTGGTGGAGCGAGGACCGCCCGGACGAGGGCGGTCGCACGCAGCTGGTACGCCGGGACACGGCTGGCGATGCCAGTGACGTGCTGCCCTCCGGGTTCGGTGCGCGGACCCTGGTGCACGAGTACGGCGGCGGCGCGTGGACCGTCGAGAACGGCACGGTCGTGTTCGCCAACTTCGCCGACCAGCGGCTCTACCGGCTCGACGCGGGAGCGGCCGAGCCGGTCGCGATCTCGCCGCGTCCGGCGACCGAGCGCGGCCTGCGGTACGGCGACCTGCGGATGGTGTCCGGCCAGGGTTGGGGCGGCTCTCGGTGGGTGCTGGCGGTGCGGGAGAGCCACCAGGCCGAGGTGCTCGCCGAGCACGGCGAACCCGTGAACGAGATCGTCGCGGTCCCGTTCGACGGCTCGGCGGCCATCGACCCCGCCGCCGTCGTCGTGCTGGTCACCGGACCGGACTTCGTGTCCTCGCCACGGGCGTACGGCGGCCGGCTCGCTTGGGTGCAGTGGGACCACCCGAACATGCCGTTCGACAACACTGCGCTGTTCGTCGCCGACGTGACCGACAGTGGCGGCGTCCCGCGACTCGGCCAGCCGCGGCTGGTCGCCGGAGCGACCGACGAGCAACCGGAGTCGGTGATGCAGCCGCGCTGGTCATGCGCCGGTGACCTGTGGTTCCTCTCCGACCGCAGCAACTGGTGGAACCTCTACCGGTGGGACTGCATCGACTCGACAGCGGTCGCGCCGGTGGCCGCCGAGATCGGCCATCCGGCCTGGGGCCTGGGCAACTCGGCGTACGACTTCCTCGGCGACGGTCGCATCGTCTGCGCGGTCACGCAGAACGGCCAGGGCGGGCTGGCGGTGGTGGACCCGCGGCGGCCGGAGGAGCCGCCGTACCCGCTCCACTGCGGCCTGACCTCGGTGCAACAGGTGGTCGCGCTGTCGACCGACCGCGTGCTCGCCGTGGCCGGCGGCTCTGCGCTGCCGCTGACCGCCGTGCTCGTCTCCCTGGACGGCGGGCTGCAGGTGCTGCGCCGGGCCGAGGACGTGGACCTCGGCGCGGACTGGTGGTCGGTGGGCCGGCCGATGGAGTACTCATCCGTGGCGGGGCGCAGCGCGCATGCCGTCTTCTACCCGCCCCAGCACCCCGCCGTCACCGGTTCGCACGGGAGCCGGCCGCCCGTGGTGGTGATGCTGCACGGCGGGCCCACGTCGCAGACCGACACCGCGCTGCGCTACGTGGTGCAGTACTGGACGACGCGCGGGTTCGCGGTGGCTGATCTGGACTACACGGGGAGCACCGGCTACGGGCGGGAGTACCGGCGGGCGCTGTACGGCCGGTGGGGGGTCGTCGATGTCGAGGACTGTCTGGCGGTCGTCGGGCACCTCGCCCGCCAGGGCCTGGTCGACGGAGCCCGGGCGGCGATCCGCGGCGGGTCGGCCGGTGGTTTCACCACACTGGCGGTGCTCACCCATCCCGAAAACCGGTTCGCCACCGGGGCGAGCTACTACGGGGTGGCCGACCTGATGGCGCTCGCCCAGGACACGCACAAGTTCGAGTCCCGCTACCTCGACCGGCTGCTGGGTCCGTTGCCGGACGCGGCTGACGTCTACCGGGACCGGTCCCCGATCACGCACGTCGACCGGCTGGCCGTGCCGCTGGTGCTGTTCCAGGGCAGCGAGGACCCGGTGGTGCCGCCGGAGCAGTCGCGGATGATCGTGGCCGCCGCGCGGCGGAACGGGGTCGACTGCGAGTACGTCGAGTTTGACGGCGAGCAGCACGGATTCCGTCGGGCGGAGTCCATCGTCCGCGCCGCCGAGACCGAGCTGGCCTTCTACCGGCGGGTGTTCGACGTCGATCCGACCTGACCCATTCGACCGGGTGGCGGATCGGCTCACCGGGGCGCTGCCGCACGGTCCCGCCACGCGTCCACAGACCGCGACCTGCCAGCGGCACCGGCGGCGGGTGCAGCGCAGGCGAGCGCCAGCCAGGTGACGGCCGCGGCCAGCAGCGCGGCGCCGAAGAGGTGCAGGCCGACGAGCACCTCGGGCAGGTCCAGCCGGTACTGCACCACCCCGACCGCGCCCTGGGCCAGTTCGACGGCGAGCACCGTCCATGCCGCCCGCCGGACCTCCCCGGCGACCGCGCCACGGTGGAGCGCCACGACTAGCGCGACGGTGGCCGCGACCAGCACGTACACCAGCCCGGCGTGCACCTGGCTGACCAGCCTGGGGTCCAGCCCGTTGCGCGGCGCCAGCGCGTCCCCGGCGTGCGGTCCCGACCCGGTGACCACCGTCCCGGCGTACAACACGAGCACGGTGAGCAGCGCCACCACGGCAACGAGCCGCCGCGCGACCGGCGGCACGGCGACAGGCCCGCGAACGTCGTCGGCCCAGGTTCGCCGCACCAGCGCGGTGACGACCACGATCAGCGCCATCGAGAGCATGAAGTGCGCCGACACCACCCACGGGTTGAGGTCGGTGAGCACGGTCAGACCGCCGAGCAGCGCCTGCGCCGGCACCCCGAGCACCTGCGCGGTGGCCAGCGCCAGCAGCCCGCGGCGCCGAGGGCGGTGCGCGCGCACCGCCAGCCACATGGCGACCGCCACCGCCACCACGACGAACGTCACCATCCGGTTGCCGAACTCGATCGCGCCGTGCACGCCGAGCTCGCCGTGCGGGGTGAACGACTCCGGCGTGCACCGCGGCCACGTCGGGCAGCCGAGCCCGGAGCCGGTCAGCCGCACCGCTCCGCCGGTGACGACGATGCCGACGTTGGCGGCCAGCGACGCGACCGCCAGCGACCGGACCGCCTTCGCCGAGTCCACTGCTGTCACTCCCACCGGAACGTTCGTGCCGTCGCCACCCCAGCGCCCACCGCCCACGCCGCCAGCACGAGCAGCGGTGCGGCAAGGACCTCGCCGGACAGCAGCGCCGACCGCAGCCCGGTCGCGAGGGCACCGGAGGGGAGCAGCACCAGCAGATCGGCGGCCGCGCCGTACGCCGAGGGCGGCGCAACGACGGCCCCACCGAGGAGCAGCAGCACGTACACCAGGTTCGCCACGGCCAGCGTCGCCTCCGCGCGCAACGTGCCGGCGAGCAGCAGGCCGAGCGCCGCGAACGCGGCCGTGCCGAGGACGACGAGCAGCAGGACCACCGCGACGACCTGCACGCCGAGCTGCGGTCGCCACCCCAGGGTGGTGGCCACGGCAGCGATCACCACGAGCTGCGCGGCCTCGACCACCGCCAGCGACAACACCTTGGCGGCGAGCAGCCCGCCGCGCGGCAGCGGGGACGCCCCGAGGCGCTTCAGCACGCCGTAGCGCCGTTCGAAACCGGTGGCGATGGCCAGCGACGTGAAGGCCGTCGACAGCACCGCGAGTGCGATCACCCCGGGGGTCAGCAGGTCGACCGCTGGCCGGCCGAGCGCAAGCAGCTCGTCCCCGAGCCGGACCCCGGCGACGAGCACGAGCAGTGGGATCACCAGCGCCAGCACGAGCTGCTCGCCGTTGCGCAGCAGCAGCAGCGTCTCCATCCGGGCCTGGGCGGCTACCATCCGCGGCAGCGGTGCGGCTCCCGGGCGCGGCGCGAACGCGCCCGACGGCGCGGGGGAAGGCGGGGCGGTCACCGGCTGGGCTCCGGGGCGGTCAGCTCCAGGAACACGTCCTCCAGCGATCGGGCGCCGTGCCCGGTGAGCTCGTCCGGGGACCCGGCGGCCAGTAGCCGGCCACGATCCAGGACGAACACGTCGTCGGCCAGACGTTCCGCCTCGTCCAGCAGGTGCGTGGTGAGCAGCACCGTGACTCCGTCGCCGCGAACCTCCTCCAGCAGCTCCCAGGTCGACCGGCGCGCGTGCGGGTCCATGCCCGCGGTCGGCTCGTCGACGAAGAGAACCTCCGGTCGACCGACCAGCGCCATCGCCAGACCGAGCCGCTGCCGCTCCCCGCCGGACAACCGCCGGTACGGCGTGCCGGCGCACCGGTGGAGGCGGAGCCGCTCCAGCAGCCCGTCCACGTCGAGGGGATGAGCGTGCAAGGCCGCCAGGTGCCGCAGCATCTCGGCGGCCCGGACCCCGGACCACGCGCCGCCGCTCTGCAGCATCACGCCGATCCGCGGCAGCAGCGCCGTACGGTCGCGCCACGGGTCCAGCCCCAGCACCCGCACCGTGCCGCCGCTGGGCCGCCGGTAGCCCTCACACGTCTCGACCGTCGTGGTCTTCCCGGCCCCGTTGGGACCGAGCACCGCTGCGATCGTTCCGGTTCGGACCTGCAGCGACACCCCGTCGACCGCTGTGCCGCCTCGGTAGCGCACGAGGAGGTCGCTGATCTCCACCGCTGCACCGGAGGCGACCGTGGGCACCTGACAAGTCTAGGGACGGCCGCGCCGCCGGCCGGTGGGCACGGTGGCCGCGCGCCGGTTTGAACCCGTCGCCGCAATAAGACAACATGGGCGTTGTGAAAACCGCAAGCCCGGAGCAGCGGCGCGACCGCAGCGCCTGCTCGGACGCTCCCACCCGGGAGCGGGTGGCCGAGTCGATCCTCGAGCACGGCCCGTCGACGGCCGCCGCGCTCGCGGAACGCCTGGGCCTGACGGCGGCTGCGGTGCGTCGGCACCTCGACCACATGCTCGTCGAAGGCGTGGTCGAGGCCCGTGAGCCGCGGGTCTACGGCCAGCGCGGCCGGGGTCGTCCGGCCAAGGTGTTCGTGCTGACCGACACCGGTCGCGAGGCCTTCGTCCAGGCGTACGACGACTTGGCGGTGAGCGCACTGCGGTTCCTGTCCGAGCAGGGCGGACCGCAGGCGGTGGCGGCCTTCGCGCGGCGCCGGGTGGCGGACCTGGAGGAGCGCTACGCGCCTCGCGTCCACACCGCCGCGCGCGCCGACCGCACGCGGGTGCTCGCCGAGGCGTTGAGCGCCGACGGCTACGCTGCCTCGGTCCGCGACGCCGCGTCCGGCACCCAGCTGTGCCAGCACCACTGCCCGGTCGCTCACGTCGCCACGCAGTTCCCCCAGCTCTGCGAGGCCGAGACGGAGGTGTTCGCCCGGCTGCTCGGGCGGCATGTCCAGCGCCTCGCGACCATCGCGCACGGCGATGGAGTCTGCACCACCCACGTGCCCGACCCGATCCGGAGGACTCAGCCGTCATGACGAGCACCGCCCGCCCCGAGCTGGAGGGTCTCGGCCGCTACGAGTACGGCTGGGCCGACCCCGACGTTGCCGGCGCAGCTGCCCAGAGGGGGCTGTCGGAGGCCGTCGTACGCGACATCTCCGCGCGCAAGAACGAACCGCAGTGGATGCTCGACCTGCGCCTGAAGGGTCTCAAGCTGTTCCACCGCAAGCCGTTGCCGACGTGGGGTGCCGAGCTCGGCGGCATCGACTTCGACAACATCAAGTACTTCGTCCGGTCGACGGAGAAGCAGGCCACCACCTGGGACGAGCTGCCGGCCGACATCAAGAACACCTACGACAAGCTCGGGATCCCCGAGGCCGAGAAGCAGCGACTGATCGCCGGCGTGGCGGCGCAGTACGAGTGCCTGCACGGCGGTGCCCGGGTCTGGACCGCCGACCGTGGCCAGGTCCCGATCAAGGACATCCAGCCCGGCGACCGGGTCTTCGCCTACGACGAGGCTGAGGAGCGCTTCCGGGTCGTGTCGGTCAAGGCGGCGGCGCAGACCGACGTGCGCCAGACCTTTGAGGTCCGCGTGAGCGGCGGCCCCGTCCTGCGGGCGACCGACAACCACCCGGTCCTCACCCTGACCGACGAGCGCAAGCCCGGACACCAGCGGGCCCGGTATAAGCGCCGGTGGAAGACGGTCGGCGAGCTGAGCACCGACGACTTCATCGCCGTGCCGCGTGCCCTGCCGGCCTTCGGGACGTCCTACCCGCTGCCGTCCGCGGACCGCCTCGAGACGCCGGCGCGCTCCGACGACGACCTGATGTGGCTCCTCGGCTACTTCCTGGGCGACGGGAACCTGCAGAGCTCCGGCCGGACCCACTGGGTCCAGTTCGAGGTCCCGGCCAGCGACGTCGAGCTGCGCGAGGAGATCACGCGCATCGTCGGGGAGAAGTTCGGGCTGCGCGCGATCGCCGCGGACGACGTCCGGGTCGTGGTGAACTCCAGGGCCCTCGTCGACTGGCTCTGGTGCCTCGGCTTCGCCGGCACCTCGGCGACCAAGCACATACCCGAGTGGGTCTTCGGGCTTCCGGAGAGCGAGCGGCTGGCGTTCCTCGGAGGCTGGGTGGACGCTGACGGCTACGTCCGCCCGGACGCCTCCGGCTCAGTGCTGCTCAGCTGCGTCAGCGCGCCCTTGATCGAGCAGGCCGTGGAGCTTGCTCAGCTCACCGGCCTGCGCGCGTCCGGGCCGTGGGGGTTCACCCAGCCGACGGTCGGCGACCCCGACCGGGTCAGCGGCGCCTTCCGGATCGGGATCAGCGGCGAGTTCGAGCGGCTCGGCTGCCGCAACCCCAAGCGGCTGGCGCGATTCGGCCGCCGTCGGTACTCCCACAGCGACGTGGGCAGCCACGGCAAGACGATCCGTCCCCACACCAACGAGTGGCTCGGCTTCGCCCGGGTGACCGGCGTGGCGGCGTACGAGGTCGAGCCGGTGTACGACATCGAGGTCGACGGCCCGCACAACTTCGTCGCGGACGGCCTGGTCGTCCACAACAGCGAGGTCGTCTACCACAAGATCCGGGAGGACCTCGAGGAGCAGGGGGTCATCTTCCTCGACACCGACACGGGGCTGCGCGAGCACCCGGAGATCTTCGCCGAGTACTTCGGCTCGGTGATCCCGGTCGGCGACAACAAGTTCGCCGCGCTCAACTCGGCGGTGTGGTCCGGCGGGTCGTTCATCTACGTGCCCAAGGGCGTGCACGTCGACATCCCGCTGCAGGCCTACTTCCGGATCAACACCGAGAACATGGGCCAGTTCGAGCGGACCCTGATCATCGCCGACGAGGACTCCTACGTGCACTACGTCGAAGGGTGCCTGCCGGCCGGCCAGCGGGTGGCGATGGCCGACGGCGGTTGGCGCCCGATCGAGCAGGTTCGCGTCGGTGACCGTGTCCTGTCGCACCACGGGTCCCCGCGACGTGTCTCCGCGGTGCAGATGCGTGACCACCGCGGTGAGCTGTTCACGTTCACCCCGGTCTCCGCGGGCAACGCGTTCACGGTCACCGGTGAGCACCCGCTGCTCGCGGTACGCCGTGAGTCGGCAGAGCCGCAGTGGGTGCCAGCGGCCGAGGTCCGAGAAGGCGACTTCCTCGTGTTCCCGAAGCCCCGTTGGGAGCCGTCCCCGGTGCGGATGTCGCCCGAGTTCGCGCGGTTGGCCGGCTACTACCTGGCCGAGGGCCACGCTGCGTTGACGAACGGTTGCGAGTCGCTCGTGTTCTCGTTCCACATCGACGAGCACGAGTACGTCGAGGAAGTCCAGGACCTGCTCAAGGAGCTGTACGACGTGTCCTCCTCGGTCCGCTACGACGAGGACAAGCACGAGGCGCGGGTACTGGCGTACACCAAGGCCGGCTACCGCGCGATGGTCGACCACGTCGGCCAGGGGTCGTCCGGCAAGCGTCTCTCGGCGGACCTGATGGGCCAGGACCCGGTGATCTTGCGCGAGCTCGTCGACGCCTACGTGCGCGGCGACGGCAACCGCGCGGTGCGCGGCGGCGCCGACTGGATCCGCTGCCACACCACGTCGCGGGACTGGGCCTTCCAGCTGCAGGCGATCTTGGCGCGTAGCGGCACGTACGCGACGGTCGAGCTGCGCCGGCCCGGCGGCCCCGGCGAGATCCTCGGCCGCGAGGTGATGCGGCAGGATCTCTGGCAGGTCCAGTGGACGGCGGGTGGCAACGGCCCACGCGAGGTTCGGCACGCCGGGCCGTACTTCCTGGTGCCGGTGAAGCGGCGCGAGGTCCGGGTGTCCGACGAGCCGGTGTTCAACCTGGACGTCGAGGAGCCCGACAGCTATCTCGCGCACGGGTTCGCGGTGCACAACTGCACCGCGCCGATCTACTCCTCGGATTCGCTGCACTCGGCCGTGGTCGAGATCGTGGTGAAGAGGGGTGCCCGCTGCCGCTACACAACGATCCAGAACTGGTCGACCAACGTCTACAACCTGGTGACGAAGCGCGCCACCGCCGAAGCCGGTGCGACCATGGAGTGGATCGACGGGAACATCGGATCTAAGGCCACGATGAAGTACCCGGCGGTCTACCTGATGGGCGAGCACGCCAAGGGCGAGACGCTGTCCATCGCATTCGCCGGCGAGGGACAGCACCAGGACGCCGGCGCCAAGATGGTGCACGCTGCGCCGCACACGTCCAGCTCGATCGTGTCGAAGTCGGTGGCGCGTGGCGGCGGTCGTACGTCGTACCGCGGGCTGGTGCAGGTGCAGGAGGGGGCGCACCACTCGGCCAGCACCGTCAAGTGCGACGCGCTGCTGGTCGACCAGGTCAGCCGCTCCGACACCTACCCGTACGTCGACGTCCGCGAGGACGACGTCGCGATGGGCCACGAGGCAACCGTCTCCAAGGTCAGCGACGACCAGCTGTTCTACCTGATGAGCCGCGGGCTCGACGAGGACGAGGCGATGGCGATGATCGTGCGCGGCTTCGTCGAGCCGATCGCGCGCGAGCTGCCGATGGAGTACGCGCTGGAGCTGAACCGGCTGATCGAGCTGCAGATGGAAGGTGCCGTCGGCTGATGGGGAGCCACCTGCACCCGGCCGGGTCGTTCGACGTCGCCGACCACCCGGTGCCGACGGGCCGCGAGGAGGCATGGCGGTTCACCCCGGTGAAGCGGCTGCGCGGCCTGCTCGACGGGCAGCCGTCCGACGGGCACCTGAAGTGGGAGACCAGCACGCCGGACGGCGTGACGCTCACCGAGATCGGCACCGACGAGGCGGCCGCGCTGCGGTTGCCGGCGCCGGTCGACCGGCCGGCGGCGCTGGCGGTGGCGAACGCCGGCGGCGCAGTGCTGGTCGAGGTGCCGGCCGACGCCGCCGTCACCGAGCCAGTGGTGGTGCGGCTGTCGGGGTCGTCTCCGGACGACGTGGTGTGGGGCCACGTCGTCGTGAAGGTCGGCCGGCACGCCCAGGCGACCGTCGTCTTCGAGCACACCGGCAGCGCGCGCTACTGCGCCTCCGTCTCGGTGCTGGTGGGTGACGGCGCGCAGGTCGACCTCGCGTCGCTGCAGCTGTGGGACGACGACGCCGTGCACGCCGCGCACGTCGGCGTGCGTGTCGGCCGCGACGCCCGGGTGCGCTCGTTCTCCGCCACCCTCGGCGGCGACCTGGTACGGCTGGTGGAGACCGCGCAGTACGACGGCCCCGGCGGCGAGGTGGAGCTGCTGGGCCTGTACTTCGCCGACGCCGGCCAGCACCTCGAGCACCGGCTGTTCGTCGACCACAACGCGCCCCGCACCCGCAGCCACGTCGACTACCGCGGCGCCCTGCAGGGCCGCGGTGCGCACACCGTGTGGGTCGGCGACGTGCTGATCCGCGCCATCGCCGAAGGCATCCAGACCTACGAGACCAACCGCAACCTCGTCCTCACCGACGGCTGCCAGGCCGACTCGGTGCCGAACCTCGAGATCGAGACCGGCGAGATCGAGGGCGCCGGGCACGCCTCCGCCACCGGCCGCTTCGACGACGAGCAGCTGTTCTACCTGCAAAGCCGCGGCGTCCCCGAGCACGAGGCGCGCCGGCTGGTCGTGCACGGGTTCTTCGCCGACATCATCCGCCGCATCGGCGTCCCCGAGGTGGAGGGGCGCCTGCTGCAGGCGGTGGAGGCCGAGCTGGCGAAGAATGTCGGCCTGCCGCCGGCCAGCGCCGTGGGAGCACGGTCGTGAGCGACTGCTCGCACGCTGCGTCGCTGGCGGAGATCCCGCCGGGCGGGGTCCTCGCGGTCGAGGTCGACGGGGTCGACGTGGCCCTGGTGCGCTGCGACGACGAGGTGTTCGCGATCCGCGACGAGTGCTCGCACGCCTCGGTGCCGCTGAGCGAGGGCGACGTCGACGGCTGCGAGATCGAGTGCTGGCTGCACGGGTCGATGTTCGACGTACGCACCGGCAAGCCCACCAACCTGCCCGCCACCGAGCCGGTGAGCACCTACCCCTGCACGGTCGACGGGGACGCGGTCTACGTCGACGTGCACCACCCGCTGAACAGGGATGGAGACCCGACCTGACATGGCAACTCTCGAGATCCGCGACCTGCATGTCTCCGTGGCCACCGACCAGGGCCGCGCCGAGATCCTGCGCGGCGTCGACCTCGTGGTCCGCTCCGGTGAGACGCACGCGATCATGGGTCCGAACGGCTCCGGCAAGTCCACGCTGGCCTACTCCGTCGCCGGCCACCCGAAGTACACCGTCGACCGCGGCACCGTCACCCTGGACGGGCAGGACGTGCTGCAGATGAGCGTCGACGAGCGTGCCCGCGCCGGGCTGTTCCTGGCCATGCAGTACCCGGTCGAGGTCCCCGGGGTATCGGTGGCGAACTTCCTGCGCACCGCCAAGACCGCGATCGACGGCGAGGCGCCGAAGCTGCGCAGCTGGGTCAAGGACGTCAACGAGGCGATGGACCGCATGGCGATGGACCGCGTCTTCGCCCAGCGCAACGTCAACGAGGGTTTCTCGGGCGGGGAGAAGAAGCGGCACGAGATCGTCCAGCTGGAGCTGCTGAACCCGCGGATGGCGATCCTCGACGAGACCGACTCCGGCCTCGACATCGACGCCTTGAAGGTGGTCGCCGCCGGAGTCAACCGGTTCCGCGAGCAGGGGGACCGGGGGGTCCTCCTCATCACCCACTACACCCGGATCCTCCGCTACATCCAGCCGGACTTCGTGCACGTCTTCGTCGGGGGCCGCATCGCCGAGGAGGGCGGCCCGGAGCTCGCCGAGCGGCTCGAGGCCGAGGGCTACGACCGCTACCTGCGCGAGGCGAAGGACGCCAGGGTGGGCGCCAGATGACCGACACCGTCGTCACGCCGCTCGACGTGGACCGGGTCCGCAAGGACTTCCCGATCCTGTCCCGCCGGCTGGCGGGGGACCACCCGCTGGTCTACCTCGACAGCGCCAACACCTCGCAGAAGCCGCGGCAGGTGATCGACGCGGTCGCCGAGCACTACGCCGAGCACAACGCCAACGTGGCGCGCGCGGTGCACCAGCTCGGTGCCGAGGCGACCGAGGCTTTCGAGGGCGCGCGCGACAAGGTCGCGGCGTTCGTCAATGCCCCCAGCCGCGACGAGGTCATCTTCACCAAGAACTCCTCGGAGGCGCTGAACCTGGTGGCCAACGTGCTGGCCTGGTCGCGCGGCAGCCACCGCGTCGACGAGCACGGCGACGTGGTGATCACCGAGATGGAGCACCACTCCAACATCGTGCCGTGGCAGCTGCTCACCGAGCGCACCGGTGCGACGCTGCGGTGGCTCGGCATCACCGATGCCGGGCGGCTGGACCTCGCCGACCTCGACCGGGTGGTCACCGAGCGCACCAAGGTGGTCTCGCTGGTGTGGGTGTCGAACATGCTCGGCACGGTCAACCCCGTCGCCGACGTGGTGCGCCGGGCCCGCGAGGTCGGGGCGCTGGTGGTGCTGGATGCGTCGCAGGCGGTGCCGCAGCTGCCGGTCGACCTCGCCAGCCTCGGCGCGGACTTCGTCGCGTTCACCGGCCACAAGATGCTCGGGCCGACCGGCATCGGCGTCCTGTGGGGCCGCCGGGAGCTGCTCGAGGAGCTCCCGCCGTTCCTCGGTGGCGGCGAGATGATCCAGACCGTGTCGATGGAGCGGTCGACGTACGCCGGGCTGCCGCACAAGTTCGAGGCGGGCACACCGCCGATCGCGCAGGCGGTCGGCTTGGGCGCCGCCGTCGACTACCTCAGCGGGGTGGGGATGGACGCAGTGGCGGCGCACGAGCAGGCGATCACGGCGTACGCGCTGGAACGGCTGCAGGAGGTCGGCGGCGTCACCGTTCTCGGGCCGCCCGAGCCCGTCGACCGCGGCGGCGCCATCAGTTTCGAGCTGGCGGGCGTACACCCGCACGACGTCAGCCAGGTGCTCGACTCGCTCGGGATCGCGGTGCGGGCCGGGCACCACTGCGCCAAGCCTGCCCACAAGCGGTTCGGGGTGCAGTCGTCGGCGCGGGCGTCGTTCTACCTCTACACGACGCCGGCCGAGGTCGACGTGCTCATCGACGGGCTGCACCGTACCAAGAAGTACTTCGGGGTGGACGGCGGATGACCGAGCAGCTCGACACGCTGTACCAGGAGATCATCCTCGACCACTACAAGCGGCCGCTGCACGCCGGCTTGCGGGAGCCCTTCGAGGCGGAGGTGCACCACGTCAACCCCACCTGCGGTGACGAGGTGACGGTCCGCGTACACCTCGCCGCCGAGGACGGAGGCGGCGGCGGCGAGGGTCCGCTGGTGGCGGACGTGTCCTACGACGCGGTCGGCTGCTCGATCTCCCAGGCGGCGGCGTCGGTGATGACCGAGCTGCTCATCGGCCGGTCCGTCGACGAGGCGCTGGTGCTGCACGAGGAGTTCGTCCAGCTCATGCAGAGCCGGGGCAAACTCGCGCCCGACGAGGACCGCCTCGGTGACGGCGTGGCGTTCGCCGGGGTGGCGAAGTTCCCGGGCCGGGTGAAGTGTGCGCTGCTGCCGTGGATGGCGTGGAAGGACGCCACCGCGCAGGCGGAGGCATCCAGGCCGACCGCAACGACGATGGAGAGTGCCCGATGACCGACCTGCCCGATGTCGATCTCGACCGCCCCGCGCCCGTGTCCGCGGACGACGTCACAGAGGCGATGAAGGACGTCGTCGACCCCGAGCTCGGCATCAACGTCGTGGACCTCGGCCTGGTCTACGGCGTGTACGTCGATCCGGACCAGAGCGCGGTGATCGACATGACCCTGACGTCGGCGGCGTGCCCGCTGACCGACGTCATCGAGGACCAGACCCGACAGGCCCTGGAAGGCCTGGTGACCGACTTCCGGATCAACTGGGTCTGGATGCCACCGTGGGGTCCGGACAAGATCACCGACGACGGCCGCGAGATGCTGCGGGCGCTGGGGTTCAACGTCTGAGCGCGACCGCGGTCTCCGGTGGTGCCGGGCCGAGCCGGCGGGTGCAGGTGCCGGCCGGGCGACTGTCCGGCTGGATCGACCGCTTCGCCCGGCGGCACGGACCACTGACCGCGCGGGGCACCGCGGACACCGTCCACCTCAGCGCGGCGGACGGGGCGTGGGCGTGCCTGCACGTGCCCTGGCCGCCGCTGCCGTGGTCATCCGGTGAGCCCGGTGGCGAGGACCCGGTCCCCCTGGTCGTCGCGCACGCGGAGCGCCACCGCCGACTCGGGTTGCTGCTGGTTCGCCGGGGTGGTTTCGCGGTCGCCGTCGTGCACGGCGACACGCTTGCCGAGAGCGCGGTCGGCGCCCGGCACGTGCAGGGACGGACCAAGGCCGGAGGGCGGTCGCAGCAACGCTACGCCCGGCGCCGCGCGCATCAGGCGCAGGCCGCCTTCGCCGCGGCCGCGGACGCGGCCGCGGTGGTGCTCCTGCCGCCGGTCCAGTCGATCGAGGGGCTGGTGTGCGGCGGTGACCGACGTGCCGTCGCCGCCGTGGTCGAGGACCCACGGTTGACGCCGCTGACGCGGCTGCCGCAGGGCCGCTTCCTCGCCGTACCGGATCCGCGCCGACGGGTGCTGGAGGACGCCGCCCGACGCTGCCGCGACGTCCTCGTCGACCTGGCGGAACCGCCGTCGGCCGGCTGAGGCTATGCACCATCCGTAGACTCCTCAGCCGATGATCACCGTGGACGCGCTCGAGATCCGCGCCGGGGCGCGCCTGCTGCTCTCCGGCGCCAGCTTCCGCCTCGGCCCCGGCGACAAGGTCGGGCTGGTGGGCCGCAACGGGGCCGGGAAGACGACGTTGACGAGGGTTCTCGCCGGAGAGGCCCAGCCCGCCGCCGGCAACGTGACCAGGGTGGGGTCGGTGGGGTACCTGCCGCAGGACCCGCGCAGCGGCGATCCCGACTCGACCGCGCAGCACCGCATCCTGTCCGCGCGCCGGCTCGACGACGTCGTACGCCGGCTGCGTGCCGCCGAGGCCGACATGGGCACCAGCGACCGAGCACACCGGGAGCGGGC
This sequence comes from Actinomycetota bacterium, assembly GCA_030773435.1. Taxonomy (GTDB): domain Bacteria; phylum Actinomycetota; class Actinomycetes; order Propionibacteriales; family Nocardioidaceae; genus JALYMZ01. Next base: position 15,018 of record JALYMZ010000199.1, read on the forward strand.
GATGCGCAGGTACGTCGAGGCGGACGCCGAGCTGCACGCCGGGGGCGGCTACGCCGCCGAGTCCGAGGCGGCTGCGATCGCCGCCAGCGTGGGCCTGCCCGACCGGGTGCTCGCACAGCGGCTGGGCACCCTGTCCGGCGGTCAGCGCCGACGGATCGAGCTGGCTCGGATCCTGTTCTCCGGGGCGCAGACGCTGCTGTTGGACGAGCCGACGAACCATCTCGACGCCGACTCGGTCGGCTGGCTGCGCGAGTTCCTCAAGGCTCACCGCGGCGGTCTGGTCGTCATCAGCCACGACGTCGCGCTGCTGGAGTCGACGGTCAACAAGGTGTTCCACCTCGACGCCGAGCGCGCCGAGCTCGACGTCTACCCGATGGGCTGGCACGCCTACCTGCAGCAACGGGAGACCGACGAGCGGCGCCGCCGGCGGGAGCGCGCCAACGCCCAGCGCAAGGCGTCGGCGCTGCTGGAGCAGGCCGACCGGATGCGGGCCACGGCCACCAAGGCCAGCGCCGCCCAGACGATGGCGCGGCGCGCGGAGCGGCTCCTGTCCGACGTTGAGCCGGCACGCCGCATCGACCGGGTGGCGAGGATCCGCTTCCCGGCACCGGCACCGTGCGGGCGGACCCCCCTGACCGCCCAGGGGCTGTCGAAGTCGTACGGATCGCTGGAGGTGTTCACCGACGTGGACCTGGCGGTGGATCGCGGCAGCCGCGTGGTGGTGCTCGGGCTCAACGGCGCGGGCAAGACCACGCTGCTGCGGACCCTCGCCGGCCTGGAGACCCCGGACACCGGCCGGGTCGTGCCGGGGCATGGGCTGAGGCTCGGCTACTACGCGCAGGAGCACGAGACCCTCGAGCTGGACCACACGGTGCTGGAGAACCTTTGCCGGGCCGCGCCACAGCTGACCGACACCGAGGCGCGCACGGTGCTCGGGTCGTTCCTGTTCACCGGCGACGACAGCGCGAAGCCGGCCGGCGTCCTCTCCGGCGGGGAGAAGACCCGGCTCGCGCTGGCCGCACTCGTCGTGTCCGCGGCGAACGTGCTCCTCCTCGACGAGCCGACGAACAACCTCGACCCCGCCTCCCGCGGTGAGGTGCTGGCCGCGATCCACCGCTACGCCGGTGCGGTCGTGCTCGTGACGCACGACGAGGGCGCGGTCGACGCGCTGAAGCCCGACCGGGTGCTGCTGCTGCCGGACGGCGACGAGGACCTGTGGAGCGACGGGTACGCCGACCTCGTCGCACTGGCCTGACGCCGCCCGTGGCCCGCAGGAAGAACCTGGCGGCGGTGCGTGTTGCACTGCGGTGATGCACAACGCGATGGGCGGCCAGTGGCGCCTGCTGCGCAGCCTCGGCCACGACGATGTCGCGTCGCGGCGGGTCAGCCGCGAGACGCTGCGCCGGGTGGCGCGCTACGCCCGGCCCTACACCGGCACCATGGTCTGGTTCCTGGTCCTCGTCGTCGTCACCGCCGCACTCGTCGTCGCCACGCCGCTGCTGTTCAAGATGATCGTCGACGACGGCGTCCGGCAGGGCGACGCGGCGCTTGTCACGTGGCTCTCCCTGCTCGTGGCGCTGCTCGCGTTCGTCGAGGCCGGTCTCACGCTCGCCCAGCGGTTCTTCTCGGCACGCATCGGTGAGGGCCTGATCTACGACCTGCGCACCGAGGTCTTCTCGCACGTGCAGCGGATGCCGCTCGCGTTCTTCACCCGGGCGCAGACCGGCGCGCTGGTGTCGCGGCTCAACAACGACGTCATCGGCGCCCAGCGCGCGTTCACCTCGACGCTGTCCGGCGTGGTGTCGAACGTGGTCAGCCTCATCTTCGTCGGCGTCGCGATGCTCGTGCTGTCATGGCAGATCACCGGGCTTGCGCTGGTCATGCTGCCGCTGTTCCTTCTCCCGGCGCGGGCGGCCGGGCGAAAGCTGGCGGGCCTGACCCACCAGCAGATGACCGTCAACGCGGAGCTGTCGACGACCATGACCGAGCGGTTCAACGTCGGCGGCGCGCTGCTGGCCAGGCTCTTCGGCCGGCCCGCAGACGACGACGCCGGGTTCGCCGGCAAGGCCGAGCAGGTGCGCGCTCTCGGCGTGCGCATCGCGATGGTCAGCCGCATCTTCTTCACCGCGCTCACGCTCGTGGCCGCGCTGGCGACAGCGCTGGTCTACGGGGTGGGTGGGCACCTGGCCATCTCCGGCGCGGTGACCGTCGGCACCTTGGTCGCGCTCGCCGCCCTCATGGGCCGGCTCTACGGGCCGCTCACGGCGCTGTCCAACGTGCAGGTCGACGTGATGACCGCGCTGGTGAGCTTCGAGCGCGTCTTCGAGGTGCTCGACCTGACCCCGATGATCTCCGACCCCGAGGACGCCGTGGCGCTGCCCCGGTCGGCGGCCCGGGTGGAGTTCGACGACGTCCGGTTCCGCTACCCCCGCGCCGACGAGGTGTCGCTGGCCAGCCTGGAGGCGGTCGCTGCACTCGACGGCAAGGTGTCGGGGGAGGTGCTGCGCGGCGTGTCCTTCACCGCCGAGCCGGGCCAGCTGGTGGCGCTGGTGGGTCCGTCCGGGGCCGGCAAGACGACGATCACCCATCTGGTCGCCCGGTTGTACGACGTCACCCGCGGCGCCGTGCGCGTCGACGGCCACGACGTCCGCCACGTCACCCAGGAGTCGCTGCACGCCGCCGTGGGCTACGTCACGCAGGACGCGCACCTGTTCCACGACACGATCCGCAACAACATGCTGTACGCACGGCCCGACGCCAGTGACCAGGACGTCGAGGCGGCGCTGCGGGCCGCGCAGGTGTGGGGGCTGGTCACGACGCTGCCGGACGGCCTGGACACCGTGGTCGGTGACCGCGGCTACCGGCTCTCCGGCGGCGAGCGGCAGCGGCTCGCCATCGCCCGGCTGCTGCTCAAGGCGCCCTCGATCGTCGTTCTCGACGAGGCCACCGCCCACCTGGACTCCGAGTCCGAGCTGGCGGTGCAGCGAGCTCTGGACACGGCGCTGGCCGACCGCACCTCGCTGGTCATCGCGCACCGGCTGTCGACCGTGCGCGGTGCCGACCAGGTCCTCGTGGTAGACGACGGTCGCATCGTCGAGCGCGGCACCCACGACGAGCTGCTGGCCGCGGGCGGGCTGTACGCCGACCTCTACCGCACGCAGTTCGCCGCCGAGCCCGCCGGCGCCTGACTCGGCGCGCGTCGGCGTCCGGTCAGTGCTCCGGGCCGGGGTGCTCCTCGACGCCGCCGCGCGGCGTCACCCCGTCGCCGTTGCTCAGCAGGTGCGCGCTGTTGACCAGCCCGATGTGGCTGAACGCCTGCGGGAAGTTGCCGAGCTGGCGCCCGGTCGCCGGGTCGTACTCCTCGGCGAGCAGCCCCACGTCGTTGCGCAGCGCCAGCAGGCGCTCGAACCGCTCCCGAGCGGCGTCCTTCTGCCCGCTCATGTACATGGCGTCGGCCAGCCAGAACGAGCACGCGAGGAAGGCTCCCTCGCCGCCGGGCAGCCCGTCCACGTTCGTGTGCGGGCCGTCGCCCCCGGTCTCGTACCGGTGCACGAAGCCGTCGTCGCTGAGCTCGCGTTCGATCGCCTCCACCGTGCTGACCATCCGCGGGTCGTCGCCGGCCAGGAAGCCCACCCGCGGGATGAGCAGCACCGCGGCGTCGAGCGCCGTGCTGCCGTAGGCCTGCACGAACGCGCCCCGCTGCTCGTCGTACGCCTTCGCGCACACCTCGGCGTGGATCTCGTCGGCGATCGCGCGCCACCGCTGCGCCGGACCGGCGTACCCCAGCTCCTCCACCGCCTTGGCGACCCGGTCGAAGGCCACCCAGCACATCACCTTGGAGTGCGTGAAGTGCTGCTGCGGTCCCCGCACCTCCCACAATCCCTCGTCCGGCTCCCGCCAGATCGTGGCCAGGTGCTCGGCCAGGGCGCGCTGCAGGTCCCAGTGCGCGTCGCTGCCGGGAACTCCCACCGTGCGGCCGACGGCCAGCGCACCCAGCACCTCGCCGAAGACGTCCAGCTGCAGCTGCTCGGCGGCCGCGTTGCCGACGCGGACCGGCGTGGACGCCGCGTAGCCGGGCAGCCAGTCGGCGGTGTACTCCGGCAGCCGCCGCTCGCCGGCCACGCCGTACATGATCTGCAGGTCCTGCGGCGAGCCGGCGATGGCCCGCTGCAGCCAGTCGCTCCAGGCGTGTGCCTCGTCGGTGTAGCCGGCGTGCAGCAGCGCCTCGAGCGTGAACGTGGCGTCGCGCAGCCAGCAGTAGCGGTAGTCCCAGTTCCGCACGCCGCCGAGCTGTTCCGGCAGCGACGTCGTCGGGGCGGCGACGATCCCGCCGGTGGGGGAGTAGGTGAGCGCCTTGAGCGTGAGCAGCGACCGGGTGACCGCGTCGGTGTACTCGCCGTGGCGGACACATGTGGTCGACCAGTCCTGCCAGTACGACACGGTCGACGCCAGCGCCCGCTCCGGGTCCACCGGCGTCGGTGGCTGCTCGTGCGAGGGGTGCCAGGTCAGCACCATGTGGAGCCGCTCCCCGGCGGCGACCGAGAAGTCGGCCACGGTGGCGAAGTCCTCCCCGTGGTGCGGGACGTCGCTGCGCAGGTACACCGAGTCCGGCCCGGCGACCGCGCCGACCTGCCCATCCACCCGGCGCACCCACGGCACCAGCTGGCCGTAGTCGAAGCGCAGCTGCAACTCGCTGCGCATCCGCACCCGTCCGGACAGCCCCTCCACGATCCGCACCAGGTCCGGCGTCTGGTCGCGCGGCGGCATGAGGTCGGTCACGCGCACGCTGCCGTCGGCGCCGTCCCACACCGACTCCAGCACCAGGGTGTCGCCGCGGTAACGCCGTGAGCTGCACGGCCCCCCGTCGGCCGGCGCCACCAGCCAGCGCCCGAAGTCGTGGTCCCCGCCGCCGAGCAGCCGGGCGAAGCAGGCCGGCGAGTCGAAGCGGGGCAGGCAAAGCCAGTCGATGGACCCGTCGCGTCCGACGAGGGCGACCGTCTGGGTGTCGCCGATGATCGCGTAGTCCTCGATGCGCGCCATGACCTCAGGTCTACCCCGCAGTACGGCGGTCCCGGGCCTCGACCCACGCGAAGTACCCGAAGCCGCCGACCGCGAGCGCGGCGAAGAACCACCACTGCAACCCGTAGAAGAAGTGCGGGCCGGAGTTCAGGTCCGGCGGCTGCGTGCGGACGAGCGCGTCCGCGGCCGCCCGGCCGTGCGGCCGGGCGGCGTCGTCGAGGCTGACGAAGCCGCGCAGCAGCGGGC
>JALYMZ010000200.1 GCA_030773435.1 Actinomycetota bacterium
GACGCCGAGCCCCTCGCGGTTGGTGAAGCAGCCGACCTCCAGCCCGGCGAGCGCCGACGCACCGACGTACGCGGTGATTGCCCGACCCACCGGGTGCTCGGAGCCGGCCTCGGCGGCTGCGGCCAACCGCACTGCCCGCTCGTCGACGCTCGCCACGTCCACCACCCGCATGGTGCCGGTGGTCACGGTGCCGGTCTTGTCCAGCACGACCGTGTCGATGCGGCGGGTGGACTCGAGGACCTGCGGGCCGCGGATGACGATGCCGAGCTGGGCGCCCCGGCCGCTGCCGACGAGCAGGGCGGTCGGCGTGGCGAGGCCCAGTGCGCACGGGCAGGCGATGATGAGCACCGCGATCGCTGCGCCGAACCCCGTCTCGAACGGGTGGCCCGCCAGCAGCCAGCCGCCCAGCGTCAGCAGCGACAGCCCGACGACAGCGGGCACGAAGACCCCGCTGATGCGGTCGGCGAGCCGCTGCACCGGAGCCTTCCCGCTCTGGGCCTGGGCCACCAGCCGCGCGATCTGAGCCAGCGCGGTGTCGGCACCGATCCGCCGGGCTTCCACGACCAGGCGGCCGGAGCGGTTCACGGTGGCGCCGGTAACCGGCTCGCCCGGCCCCTTGTCGACCGGCACGCTCTCGCCGGTCAGCATCGACTCGTCCACCGCCGAGCTCCCGGCCACGACCACGCCGTCGGTCGCGACCTTCTCCCCGGGACGAACCACGAAGCGGTCGCCCACCCGCAGCGAGTCGGCGGCGACGAGCCGCTCGGTGCCGTCGTCGTCGAGCACGGTGACGTGCTTGGCGCCGGCCTCCAGCAGCGCGCGCAGCGCCGAGCCCGCGCGGTGCCTGGCCCGCGCCTCGGCGTAGCGGCCCAGCAGCAGGAACGTGGTGACGGTCGCCGCCACCTCCGAGTAGGTGTGGCCGTGCCCGCCGGGCAGGAGCTGAGCCAGCGACCACAGGTACGCGGCCACGGTCCCCAGCGACACCAGCGTGTCCATGGTGGCGGTGGCGTGCCGGGCGTTGAGAGCCGCGGCCCGGTGGAACGGCCATCCGCCGTACAGGACCACCGGGGTGGTGAGGATCACGCCGGCCCAGGCGGCCATGGACGGGGACAGCCCGGGTAGCGGCAGCATCGCCGTCGCCAGCACCAGCAGTGTCAGCGGTGCACTGATCAGCAGCCGCCGCAGCCGGTCGCGGCCCTGGTCGACGTCGTCGTCCTCGGCACGGTCGGCGGTGCTCGGCGTGGGTAACGCGGCGGTGTAGCCGGTGCGCTCGACCGCCGCGACCAGGTCGTCGGTCGTGGTGGCGGCCGGGTCGAAGTCGACCGACGCGGTGGCGGTGGCCAGGTTTACCGTGGCACTGACGCCGTCGAGCCGGTTGAGCCGGCGCTCCACGCGCGCGACGCAGGAGGCGCAGGTCATGCCGCCGATGAGCAGGTCGGCGTGCTGCCGAGGTCCGGTTCGGTACGCCGCCGCGCGGGTCGCGGGCACGGTCATGCGACGTCGTACCCGGCCTCGTCGATGGCGGCGCGCACGTCCGCGTCGGCGTAACCGGAACCGGTGACGATGACCGTGCTCGGCGCGCCGGCGGCGCCGAGCGCCACCTCGACACCGTCCACACCGGCAACCGTGCGCAGCTCGCGGGTCACCGCCTCGACGCAGTGCTGGCAGGTCATTCCGGTGACCCGGTAGGTCCTCGCGTCGCTCATGGCCCTCTCCTCTCGATCAGGACCGCACCAGCCGCGCGATCGCAGCGGATGCCTCGGCCACCTTCGCCTCGGCCTCGGCGCCGCCGACCCCGACAGCGTCGCGGACGCAGTGCGCGAGATGGTCCTCGAGCAGCCCCAGCGCGACCGCCTGCAACGCGCGCGTCACGGCGCTGACCTGCGTGAGCACATCGATGCAGTAGGTGTCGTCGTCGACCATGCGCTGCAACCCTCGCACCTGGCCCTCGATGCGGCGCAGCCTGGTGAGGTAGTCGCTCTTGTCCGGGGTGTATCCGTGCATACCCGCCAGCATATACCCCGGCGGGGTAACCCACAACGCCTGGCATGCGGACGGAGCCCGGCTACCCCTAGCATTGCCACGGCCTTACCGCGTCCGACGGGGAGCTTGCTGTGCGATTACGCCTGCGTCCGGCTGACACCTCCTTCTACGACCTATTCGCCCGTTCGGCGACCCATCTCGTTGCGGGCGCCGAGCTGCTCGCCGAGATGCTCGGGGACCGCAACGACCAACACGTCACCGCGAGCAAGATGCGGGACGCCGAGCACGCCGCCGACGAGACGACGCATGAGATCGTCCGCCGGGTGAACTCCACCTTCGTCACGCCGTTCGACCGCGAGGACATCTACCGGCTCGCAGCCGCCCTCGACGACGTCATGGACTTCATGGAGGAGGCCGTCGACCTCGTCGTGCTCTACGAGGTCGACGAGCTGCCGGCTGAGGTGGCCGAGCAGGTGGAGGTCCTGCAGCAGGCCGCTGAGCTCACCGAGCAGGCGATGCCCCGGCTGCGGACGATGCGCGACCTCGAGGAGTACTGGATCGAGATCAACCGGTTGGAGAACGCGGGCGACAAGACCTACCGCAGGATCGTCGCGCAGCTGTTCTCCGGCCGGTACGACGCGCTGCAGGTGCTCAAGCTCAAGGACGTCGTGGACTCGCTGGAGGCCGCGATGGACGCGTTCGAGACGGCGGCGAACATCGTCGAGCAGATCGCCGTCAAGGAGTCCTGAGCCGTGGAACTGGCGATCATCGTCGCCGTCATCGCGATCGCGCTCGTCTTCGACTACACCAACGGCTTCCACGACGCGGCCAACGCCATCGCGACGTCGGTGTCGACGCGCGCGCTGACCCCGCGGGTGGCGCTGCTGATGGCGGCGGTGATGAACTTCGTCGGCGCGTTCCTCGGCACCAAGGTGGCCCAGACCGTCGGCAGCGGGATCATCGAGGCACCGCAGGGCAGCAACGGCCTCTTCGTGGTGATGGCCGGGCTCGTCGGAGCGATCACGTGGAACATGATCACGTGGTACTTCGGGCTGCCGTCATCGTCGTCGCACGCGCTCATCGGCGGGCTCATCGGTGCCGCTCTGGCGTCGGCCGGTGTCGTGTTATGGGCCGGCATCCTCGAGAAGGTCGTCGTACCGATGATCGTGTCGCCGCTGGTGGGGTTCACGGCTGCGTTCCTGCTCATGACCGCGATCATGTGGCTGGCCCGGCGCGGGCACCCGGGCCGGATCAACCGCGGCTTCAAGCTGGCGCAGGCGGTGTCCGCGGCGGCGATGGCCCTCGGGCACGGCCTGCAGGACGCGCAGAAGACCATGGGCGTGATCTTCCTGGCCCTGGTGACCGGGGGGTACGCCGCCACCGACGACCCGATCCCGACGTGGGTGATCGTCGCTGCGGCGACCGCGATATCGCTGGGCACGTACGCCGGTGGATGGCGCATCATGCGCACGCTCGGCCGGCGCATCATCCACCTGGACCCGCCGCGCGGCTTCGCCGCCGAGACGACGGCAGCCTCGGTGCTCTACGTCATGGCGATGGGCTTCGGCGCCCCGATTTCCACCACGCACACCATCACGTCGGCGGTCATGGGGGTGGGGGCGACGAAGCGGGTGTCGGCGGTGCGCTGGGGGGTGGCCCGCACCATCGTCGGCGCCTGGGTGGTGACGATCCCCGCCGCCGCGACCGTGGCGGCGTTGTTCTACTGGGCGAGCCTGCTGTTCACGCGCGCGGCCTGACCCCTGACCCGGTGCGGGGACGTTGGGATCACCCGAAGCGGCCGCTGACGTAGTCCGCGGTGCGCCGGTCGTGCGGGTCGGAGAAGATGCGGTCGGTGTCGTCGAACTCCACCAGGTGCCCGGTGCGGTTGCCCGTCGTCGCGTCGGGGCGGGCGGTGAAGAACGCCGTACGGTCGGAGATGCGACGGGCCTGCTGCATGTTGTGGGTGACGATCACGATGGTGTAGTCGTCGCGTAGCTGCCGCATGAGGTCCTCGATCCGCGACGTCGCGATCGGGTCCAGCGACGAGCACGGCTCGTCCATCAGGATGACGTCGGGCCGGGTGGCGATGGTGCGGGCGATGCAGAGCCGCTGCTGCTGCCCGCCGGACAGGCCGTAGGCGCTGTCCCGGAGCTTGTCCTTGACCTCGTCCCACAGCGCGGCCCGGAGCAGCGCCTCCTCGACGGCGTCGTCCATGCTGGCGACCCGCATGCCGGTGACCCGGGGGCCGTAGGCCACGTTGTCGTAGATCGACTTCGGGAACGGGTTCGGCTTCTGGAACACCATGCCGATGCGGCGGCGCACCTCGATGGGGTCGACGCCCTTGGCGTAGATGTCAACACCGTGGTAGGTGACCTCGCCGGTCACCCGGGCGCCGGGCACGAGGTCGTTCATCCGGTTCAGGCACCGCAGCACTGTGCTCTTGCCGCACCCGGACGGGCCGATCAGCGCGGTGATCTCGTTGCGGGCGAAGGACATGGTGACGTCGTGGACGGCGTGGAAGCCGCCGTAGAACGCGTTGAGGTCGACGCACTCGATGACCGGCGCGGGGACCCGGGGCTGCGGGCCGCTGGCGGTCGCGTGCGACCGGGTGTCGGGCCCGGAAGCGGCGTGGGCGAGGCCGGCGGGACGGCGCCGGGCGTCCGCGGGCGCGGAGCGGTTCGAGGCGGTGGCGGCGCGCATGCTCATGGGGTGACGGGCTCCTCACCAGCGACGCTGGAAGTGGTTGCGGATGTAGATGGCCAGACCGTTCAACAGCAGCACCAGTCCCAGCAAGACGACGATCGCCGCGGCGGCGGCGACCTGGTATTCCTGCTGGGGCCGTGAGGTCCACTGGAAGACCTGGATCGGCAGCGCGGTGAACGCTGACAGCAGGCCGTTCGGGTCGAACCGCACGCTCACGGCCACCCCCAGCAGCAGCAGCGGCGCGGCCTCGCCGATGGCCCTGGACAGCGCGAGGATGATGCCGGTGGCGATGCCGGGCACGGCCGACGGCAGCACCTGCCGCCAGGACGTCTGCCACGGCGTCGCACCCAGCGCCAGCGAGGCGTCGCGGATCTCCCGCGGTACGGCGCGGATCGCCTCCCGGGTGGCGATGATGATCACCGGCAGCACCAGCAGCGCGAGCGCCAGCCCCCCGCCGACCACGATCGCGGTCTGCCCGACGCCGACCAGCGCCAGGAGGGCGACCGCGAGCATCCCGTAGATCACCGACGGGACCGCGGCGAGGTTCTGCAGGTTTCCCTCGACAAGCCGGTTGTACCAGCGGCGCCGGTCGGCGAACTCCTCCAGGTACAAGGCGGCGCCGACGCCGAGCGGGATCGCCAGCACCGCGGTGGTGGCCATCAGCCACAGCGAGCCGAGCAGCCCGGCGCGGACACCGGTGCGCTCGGGAGCCAGCGACGAGTCGTACTCGGTGAGGAGGGCGGCGTCGAGCCGCGCGGAGCCGTGCACCGCCGTGGACACGATCAGCGTCAGCAGGAACAGGATGCCGACGGCCAGCGACAGCCACAGGCCGACGAGGAAGACGATCGCGGCGGGGCTGCGCTCCCTGCTCCGCGACCGTGCAGCCACGGACGTCTGCTCGGGTGCTGCGGTGGCCATCAGTACTCCTGCCGGAACCTGCGGACCAGGGAGATGCTGACCAGGTTGACGACCAGGGTCATTCCGAACAGCAACAGTCCGACGGCGAACAACGTGTCGTACGACAGGGACCCGACGATGTTCTCGCCGCCGGCGGTCTGGGCGACGTACCCGGTCATCGTCTGCATCCCCTCGCGCGGATCCAGCGAGAGGTTCGGCACCGAGCCGGCCGCGAGGGCCACGATCATCGTCTCGCCGATGGCCCGGGAGAGGCCGAGCACGATCGCGGCGGCGATCCCAGAGATCGCGGCCGGGAACACCACGCGCAGCGTGGTCTGCATGCGGTTGGCGCCCATCGCGAACGACCCCTGCCGCAGCGCGTCGGGGACGGCGTGCATGGCGTCCTCGGACAACGAGGCGACCGTCGGGATGACCATGACGCCGAGGACCAGGCCGGCGGCCAACACGTTGGTGAAGCCGACCTCGAGACCGAGCCAGTCCTGCAGGAGCACCGGGGTCACGAACTGCAGCGCGAAGAAGCCGTAGACCACCGACGGGACGCCGGCGAGCAGCTCCAGCACCGGTTTGAGGCGGGCCCGGGTCCGCCGGCCGGCGTACTCCGACAGGTACATCGCCGACCCGAGGCCGAACGGGACGGCGACGAGCAGCCCGATCACCGTGGTCATCAGGGTGCCGCCGACCAGAGGGAGGACGCCGTACTGCTGCGGCTGGAAGTTCGGCCGCCACACCGTGCCGGTGAGGAACTCGACCACCGGGACCTGCCGGAAGAAGTCGAGCGCCGGGCCGAGCAGGGAGACCACGATGCCGACGGTGACGACGACGGACAGTCCCGCGCACACCCGGAGCACCGTGACGACGACGGCCTCCCCGGGGCGACGCCGGCGGGTGAGGTCCGAGGCGACGAGGTCCCCGCGGCCCGCACCGGCGGAGCGCGCCGGCGCGACGGCGCTCACCTGCCGAGCCGTTCGACGTCCTGCTCGAGCTCGGCCAGCTGCTCGGCGTTGAGCGGGATGTACTGCGCGGCCTCGACGATCCGGTCGATCCGTGCGGCGTAGAAGTCGACGAACGCCTTGACCTGCGGCTTGTCGGCGTACGACTGCTCGTTGACGTAGATGAACAGCGGGCGGGACAGCGGCGCGTACTCCCCGGACTGCGCCGTCTGCACCGACGGCTCCACGCAGCCGTCGCCGCCGTCGACCTGCAGCGCCTTCAGCGAGTCGGCGTTCTCCTCGTAATAGGTGAACCCGAAGTAGCCCATCGCGCCGGAGGTGTTCGCCACGCCCTCGACGAGCACGTTGTCGTCCTCGGACGCCTCGTAGTCGGAGCGGGAGGCGCCTTCCTCGCCGTTGACCGCGGCGGTGAAGTAGTCGAAGGTGCCCGAGTCGGTGCCGGGGCCGAACAGCACGATCCTCTGGTCCGGCCAGCCGGGGTCGACGTCACTCCAGTTGGTCACCTCGCCTTCGGCCCGCGGCCCCCAGATCGTGTTGAGCTGGTCGACGGTGACGCAGTCGACCCAGTCGACGTCGGGGTTGACCACCACGGTGAGCGCGTCGTTGGCGACCACCAGCTCGGTGTACTCGACGCCCTGCTGCTCGCACGCCCCCTTCTCCTCCGGCTCGATCGGCCGGCTGGCGTTGGAGATGTCCGTCCTGCCGGCGCAGAAGGCCTCGAACCCGCCGCCGGTGCCGGATGAGCCGACCGACACGTTGACCTGGGGCTGCACCTCGCTGAACAGCTCGCTCGCGGCCGAGCTGAGCGGTTCGACGGTGGACGAGCCGTCGATGCGGACGGGTCCCGCCAGTCCGCCGCCGGTGGCGCCGGACTGGCCACCGCAGGCCGTGAGCGTGCCGGCCAGGGCGAGCGCGGTGCCCGTCGCCGCGGCGGTGCGGCGCGGCGACCTCTGCAGCGACCTATGCTTCACGGACGGCCTCTCTCCCGGTCACTGTGCTGACTCCTGGACCGTAGGAGCGGCAGGTGAAGCGACCTGGCGACACGGGTGAACAGCCGATGAACGCGGGCCGGCGCCTCGTGTACCGGCGCCGCACGCACCGGCGCCTTGCCGCGGACGCCCGCGCGGTCACGTCGACCGGCCGGGATCCGCACCAGTCCCCGGTCTTCCCGACCCACATCGGGTCCTCCCAGGCGACATTCAGCTCGCGGAGTCCCGATAACAGTCGTCAGCAGGCGAAATGGGGCCGGGATTCCGCTGGGTAGCCTGAGCGCCGTGGTGGACCCCGTCGCGCTGGTCCTGCA
>JALYMZ010000201.1 GCA_030773435.1 Actinomycetota bacterium
CGCCCAGGCCGGACACCAGGTTCCCGGCGCCGACTTGCGGATCGGTAGCGACGTGCCCGTCGGCGCCGGCCTCGCGTCGTCGCACGCCCTGGAGTGTGCGGTCGCGCTCGCGCTGACCGGGCTCGCCGGTGTCATCGTCGATCACACCGAGCTGGCGCTGATCGTGCAGCGGGCCGAGAACGGCTACGTCGGCGCACCAACGGGGGCGATGGACCAGATGGCGTCGCTGCACGGCAGCGATGGGCACGCCGTCCTCTTCGACGCGCAGGCTATGACCGTGGAGCTGGTGCCGTGCGACGTCGGGTCCGCCGGCCTGGACCTCGTCGTGGTCGACACGCACACCACCCACCACCATGCCGGCGGGGAGTACGGCACCCGGCGCACGACCTGCCACCGCGCCGCCCGGCGGCTGGGCGTGGCGACCCTGCGGGAGGTCGACGACCTCGACGCCGCGCTGGCACGGCTCGCCGACGATTCGGTGGCGATGCGTCGAGTCCGGCACGTCGTGACCGAGAACGCGCGAGTGGTCCGAGCCGTGGCCGCGTTGCGGGCCAACCAGTGGGCCGCGCTCGGGCCGCTGCTGACCGGATCGCATGTCTCCTTGCGCGACGACTACGAGGTCACCGTGCCGCAGCTGGACGTCGCCGTGGAGGCGGCGATGGACGCCGGCGCGTTGGGTGCGCGCATGACCGGAGGCGGCTTCGGAGGCTCCGTGCTCGTGCTGGCGGAGCGGCGCGGCCGGCCGTCCGTGGAGGACGCGGTCGCCGCGACGTTCGCCGAGCGCGGCTGGCCCGCGCCGACCTTCCGCGTCGTACGACCGTCGCGCGGCGCCGGCCGGGACGGCTGAAATCGCGGTCGCGCCGTACGAAACGTCAGCGGACGGCGGCGGCCATCCGGCCGACCGCGTCGGCCAGGACCTCGGTGCTGGTGGCGAAGTTGAGCCGCACCCAGCCGTCGCCGGGCTCGCCGAAGCTCGGCCCCGGCTCGAGCGCGACCCGTCCCCGGTCGAGGAAGAGGTCACGAGGCCGGGTCCCACCGCCCCACGCCCGACAGTCCAGCCAGGCCAGGTAGGTGGCCTCCGGCGGTACCCAACGCAGCTGCGGCAGCCGGTCCGCCAGCAGGTGCGTCAGCTCGACCCGCCGCTGGTGGAGCGTGCCGAGCAGGGCCTGCCACCACGCGGTCCCGGCGGTGAACGCCGCGACGGTCGCCAGTACGCCGAGGTGCCCCACCCGCCACGGCGCGTCGGCCGGACGGCGGTCCACAACCGCGCGCATGTTCGCTGCAGCGGAGACGACGACGGCGCACTTGAGGCCGGCGAGGTTCCATGCCTTGCTGGCCGAGAGCACGCTCACACCACCTCGGCCGCCCCCGGCACGGTCAGGAACGGCGTAAACGTCGCACCGGGCAGCACCAGCGGAGCGTGGATCTCGTCACTGATCACCGCCACCCCGTGCCGGCCTGCCAGCCGGGCGACCTCGGCCAGCTCCTCCGGTGCGTGCACCCGGCCCACGGGGTTGTGGGGGCTGCACAGCAGGTACGCCGCCGGCCGGCGCGCGAACGCGTCGGCGAGCGCTGCCAGGTCGAGCCACCACGCAGCGCCGCCGTCCCGCCGCAGCGGCACCTCGACCAGCCGGCAGCCGACCTCCTCGACCCAGCGGAAGAACGGCGGGTACACCGGCGGGTTGGCGACCACCGCGTCACCAGGTCGGCACACCACCCGCAGCATGTCCACACAGCCGACACCGACGTCGGTCGCCAGCGCCACCGCGTTGGGGTCGATGGTCCAGTTCCACTGGTCGGCGGCAAACCCGGCCAGCGCCTCGGCGACCTCCGGGCCGGCGAAGGCATAGCCGGAGTCCGACCGCGCGACTGCCTCAGCCAGCACCTCGCGGACCGGCGGCGCCAGGCCGAAGTCCATCTCGGCCACCGGCAGCGGCAGCACGTCGTCCGGATACGTGCGCCACTTGGCGCTGCGCCGCCTGCGCAGCACCGCCACGTCGTCCACCGTCAGCGGCACGGTGACCGGTTCCGTGGCGGTCACCGCTCCAGCCACCCACGAAATGCCTCGAGGTTTCCCGTGGACTCGCCGCGCTCCCGCCGCCACCGCCACTCCTTGCGGATCGCGGTGGCGAACCCCAGCTCGAGGATCGCGTTGAACGACTCGTCGGCGTAGGTCAGCACCGAGCCGAGCAGCCGGTCGACCTCGTCGGCGTTCACCGCGTGCAGCGGTAGGCGACCGTCGAGGTAGATGTCGCCGCTGTGGTCGACCCCGAACGCCACGGCGTACATCCGCAGGTTGCGCTCCAGGAGCCAGCGGTAGACCGCCTCGTGGTTCTCGTCGGGGTTGCGGGCAACGAACGCGTGCACGGCCAGGGCGTGCTCCCCCACGTGCAGCTGGGTCTGCGTGGTGAGCTTGCGCGTGCCGGGCAGGGTGACCGCGAACAGGTGCTCGTCCGGCCGCGAGTACTCCAGGTCGCTGCCCTCCAGCACCTGCAACAGCACCCGGGTGGCCTGCGACCGGAGCCGGCCCGGCTCGGCCGCGGCCACGTCAGGCACCGACGGCGGTCAGGCGCCGCGCCAGCCGCCCGGCGACCGCCTCCTCGTAGCTGGCGAGGGTCTGCTCGGCAGTGCGCTGCCAGCCGAACTTCTCGGCGCGCGCGATTGCCGCCCGCGACATCGCGGCGCGCGCCTGCGGCACCGAGATGATCCGCTCGAACGCTGCGGCGTAGTCGGAGGGGTCGTGGCCGGCGACCAGCAGCCCGCTGTGGCCGTGCCGCACGGCGGTGGTGAGGCCGCCGACGGCAGCCGCGACGACCGGAGTACCGCAGGCCTGGGCCTCCACCGCCACCAGCCCGAACGACTCGCTGTACGACGGGACGCAGACAAGCGTGGCCGCGGCGTACCACCGGGCCAGCTGGTCCTGCGCCACCGGCGGGACGAATCGGACCAGGTCGGTGAGGCCGAGGCCGCCGGCGAGGTGGACGAGTGCCTGCGGCCGCTCGAGGCCGCTACCGGACGGTCCTCCCACCACGGGTACGACGACCCGCGCGCGCAGGTCGGGTCGTCGTGCGACCAGCTCCGCCACCGCATGCAGCAGCAGGTCGGGAGCCTTCAGCGGCTGAATGCGACCGGCGAACATCAGGACCACGGCGTCCGGCGGAAGTCCCAGTGTGGCCCGTGCGGCGCGCTGGTCGTGGGGGCGGAATACGTCGAGGTCGACCCCTGGGTGTACGACGTCGACGCGGTCGGGATCGGCGTCGTACAGCTCCCGCAGCTGGTCCGCCTCGGCGACGGTGCTCGCGATCAGGCGGTCGGCGACCTGCACCACCTGCTCCTCCCCGAGGATGCGGCCCCACGGCTCCGGGGTGTCACCGGCGGCCAGCGCGGCGTTCTTGACCTTGGCCATCGTGTGCATCGAGTGGACCAGCGGCACGGCCCAGCGGTCGCTGGCGAGCGCGCCGACCTGGCCGGACAGCCAGTAGTGGGAGTGGATGGCGTCGTACCAGCCGAGGTCGTGGCCCGCTTCGACCCGCAGCAGGTCGCGGGCGAACGTGCACAACTGCCCGGGCAGCTCCGACTTGGGCAGCCCCTCGTAGGGGCCGGCCGGCACGTGCCGCACCCGCACTCCGGGCACCACCTCCAGCAGCGGCGGCAGGTCGCTCGACGTGGCGCGGGTGAACACCTCGACCTCGACCCCGAGCCCCGCGAGGCGGCGGGCCAGCTCGATGACGTAGACGTTCATGCCGCCGGCGTCGCCGGTGCCGGGCTGGTCCAGCGGAGACGTGTGCACGCTGAGCATGGCGACACGCCGCAGCGCCGGCTGCAACCGGGACATGTCCTCCGCGCACCTCCTCGACCACGACGGGTCGACACGACACAACCGCGGGTGATCCTGCCCCATTCCGTCCGCCCCTGCACCCGAGGATCCGAGCCGCCGTGCGGCAGGATGCCTGCCATGCATCCCTCCCCCCGCTCCGCCGTGGTCACCGGCGCAAGCAGCGGCATCGGTGCCGCCACCGCCCGCCGGCTCGCCGCCGACGGATTCTTCGTGGTGTGCGCCGCCCGCCGGGCGGAGCGGATCGACGTGCTGGCCGAAGAGGTCGGCGGGCGCGCCGTGACCTGCGACATCACCGTCGCCGAGGACGTAGCGCGGCTGGCCGAGGCCGTCGGGCCACGGCTGCACGTGCTGGTCAACAACGCCGGCGGCGCCATCGGGCTGGAGCCGATCGCCGAGACGAGCCCCCAGGCGTGGCAGCGGATGTACGACGTGAACGTGATCGGCACGCTGCGCGTCACCCAGGCCCTGCTGCCTGCGCTGGTCGCCAGCGGCGACGGTCTGGTGGTGAACGTCGGCTCCACCGCCGGCCACATCGCCTACGAGGGGGGTGCCGGCTACACCGCGGCCAAGCACGGCGTTGCGGTGCTGACGGAGACGTTGCGCCTGGAGCTGTGCGGCCAGCCGGTCCGGGTCACCGAAATCGCGCCCGGGATGGTGCGCACAGAGGAGTTCTCGTTGCTGCGCTTCGGCGGCGACCGGGAGCGCGCCGAGGCGGTGTATGCCGGCGTGGAGGCGCCGCTGACCGCCGACGACGTGGCGGACTGCATCGCCTGGGTCGCCACCCGGCCTCCGCACGTCAACCTGGACCTCATCGTGGTGAAACCGCGCGCGCAGGCGGCGCAGCACAAGGTCGCGCGCCGGCAACCGTAGGATCGGTCGGCGTGCCCGCGCCACCCGACCCGACCGTGTCCGCGGCTGCAGCGGTCGGGCCTCGGACATCGTCGCGCAGCGCACTGCGCAACGTGGCGATCGTCGCGCACGTCGACCACGGCAAGACCACGCTGGTCGACGCGATGCTGTGGCAGTCCGGCGCGTTCCGGGCGGGCACCGCGGTCGCCGAGCGGGTCCTGGACTCCGGAGACCTGGAGCGGGAGAAGGGCATTACGATCCTCGCCAAGAACACCGCCGTCCGCTACGCCGGGCCCGGTGCCGACGAACCGGTCACCATCAACGTCGTCGACACGCCGGGGCACGCCGACTTCGGCGGCGAGGTCGAACGGGCGCTGGCCATGGTCGACGGGGTAGTGCTCCTGGTCGACGCCTCCGAGGGGCCGCTCCCGCAGACCCGGTTCGTCCTGGGCAAGGCGCTCGCGAAGCGGCTGCCGGTCGTGCTCGTGGTGAACAAGGTCGACCGGCCGGACGCCCGGATCTCCGCCGTCGTCGACCAGACCTACGAGCTGTTCCTCGACCTGCTGGAGCCCGACGCCGACCAGGACGCCCTCGACTTCCCGGTCGTGTACGTCTCCGCCCGGGCCGGGCGGGCGTCGCTGCGGCAGCCGGCCGACGGGCAACTACCGGACTCCCCCGACCTGGTGCCGCTGTTCCGGACGATCCTGACCGCGGTGCCGGCGCCGCGCTACCTCGAGGGTGCGCCGCTGCAGGCGCAGGTGACGAACCTCGACGCGTCCCCGTTCCTGGGCCGGCTGGCGCTGTGCCGGATCCATCAGGGGGAGGTACGCAAAGGCCAGACCGTCGCCTGGTGCCGTCGGGACGGGTCCATCGAACAGGTGAAGCTCACCGAGCTGCTGGTCACCGAGGCTCTCGACCGGGTCCCCGGCGAGCAGGCCGGCCCGGGTGACATCATCGCGGTAGCGGGAGTCCGCGACATCACCATCGGGGAGACCTTGGCCGACGCCGAGGCACCGCGGCCGCTGCCGCCGATCGCCGTGGACGAACCGGCGATCGCGATGACCGTCGGCACCAACACCTCGCCGCTCGCCGGTCGGGCCAAGGGGGCGAAGCTGACGGCCCGGCTGGTCAAGGACCGGCTCGACCGGGAGCTGGTCGGCAACGTCTCTATCCGGGTGCTGCCCACCGAGCGGCCGGACGCGTGGGAGGTGCAGGGCCGCGGCGAGCTGGCACTGGCGATCCTCGTCGAGCAGATGCGCCGCGAGGGCTTCGAGCTGACCGTCGGCAAGCCGCGGGTGGTGACCAAAGAAATCGACGGTCGCGTGCACGAACCGGTGGAGCGGCTGACCGTGGACTGCCCGGAGGAGTACCTGGGGGCGGTGACGCAGCTGCTGGCGGTCCGCCGCGGCCGGATCGAGCAACTGGTCAACCACGGCACCGGCTGGGTCCGGCTGGAGTTCTTGGTGCCGGCGCGCGGGCTGATCGGCTTCCGCACCGAGTTCCTCACCACGACTCGCGGCACCGGCATCGCGCACCACGTGTTCGACGGGTACGAGCCGTGGGCCGGTGAGCTACGCACGCGGCCGACCGGATCGCTGGTGGCCGACCGGGCCGGCGCCGCCACGTCGTACGCGATGTTCAACCTGCAGGAGCGCGGGACGCTGTTCGTCGAGCCGGGCACCGAGGTCTACGAGGGCATGGTCGTCGGGGAGAACTCCCGCGGCGAGGACATCGACGTCAACATCGCCAAGGAACGCAAGCTGACCAACGTGCGCTCCTCCACCGGCGAGGAGCTGGAGCGGCTGGTCCCGCCGCGGCGGCTGTCGCTGGAGCAGGCGCTGGAGTTCTGCCGCGAGGACGAGTGCGTCGAGGTCACTCCGGCGGCGGTGCGCATCCGCAAGGTCGTCCTCGCGGCGGTCGACCGGGCCAAGCAGCGCGGTCGCCCCCACCGTCCGGCCTGACCGGCGCTCGATCGGGTTTCAACGGCGTCAGCCGACGCCGGTCCGCGCCCGGTCTTGGCCAACCCTGACGGCCGCCGCTGCACGGCAACCCGCATCAGCTCCGCAGTCCCGACGGATGGCGGCGCGACCGCGTGCCGGCCCGCCTGACCACCGTCTTCCACGGTTTCGTGGACAACGGTGGCCGAACCTGCCCGCCTGACCACCGTCTTCCACGATTCGAGCCTGTCGCACAAAGGCGCGCCTCCGAGGGGAGGGTGTCGCCGGTTGAGATGATGGGGCATGCCGCGAAACTTCATTCGTGCCGATGACGTCGATCAGTCGTTTTTGATGCCTCCGGATGTGCGGGAGTGGCTGCCTGAGGGTGAACTGGC
>JALYMZ010000202.1 GCA_030773435.1 Actinomycetota bacterium
CGGCGACCACGTCGCGCGCGGTCGGTCGCCGTGCCGGGTCCGCGGACAGGCACTGCTGCAGCAGCAGGGCGAGGTCACTCGGTAGTCCGGCAAGGTCGTGCTCACCGCGCCGTGCCCGGTCGAGGACCGCCATGGCCGGCCCGCCGCCGAACGGGGAGGTTCCGGTGCCCGCGAACGTCACCGTGGCGGCCCAGGCGTGCACGTCCGCGGCGGCCGACGCCTGGTCGCCGTACAACACCTCCGGGGCAAGGTATCCGGGTGTGCCGAGCAGCCAGCCGGTGGCGGTCAGCGGCGAGTCCTCGACCAGCTTCGCCAGACCGAAGTCGATCAGGACCGGGGAGCCGTCCTGCATCAGCACGTTTGAGGGTTTGATGTCGCGGTGGAGGACGCCGGCGTCGTGCACCGCGGCGACCGCCTCGGCCAGGTGCAGAGCGACCCGGTGCAGCCACTCGCCGGTCAGCGGGCCGTGCGCTCGCACCAGCTCGTGCAGCGAGGGTCCGGGCACGTAGCGGGTCACCACGAACGGCGGCTCGCCCCACGGCTCGGCGTCGTAGACCTCCGCCACGTGCGGGTTGCGCACGCGGCGCAGGGACGTGACCTCACGGGCGAGCCGGGCCCGTCCCTCGTCGTCGCCGACGACGTGCGGTCGCAGCACCTTCAGCGCCACCTGCTGCCCGGCCGGCTCGCGGGCCAGGTGCACTACGCCCATGCCGCCCTCACCGAGCTTGCGCACGACCTGGTAGCGCCCGACGTACCGGGCGTCGGCGGCGGGTCCGACGGTCACGGGTTAGACGGTAGCCGCCGGACGAGCCGGCTCAGCAGATCCGGTGCATCCAGCCGTGCGCGTCCTCGACCCGCCCGTACTGGATGTCGAGCAGCTCGCCCCGGATCCGGGCGGTGACCGGGCCAGCTCCGTCGACCGGCGACGACACCTCGCCGCTGCGCCAGACCAGCGTGCCGACCGGGGTGAGTACGGCGGCCGTGCCGCAGGCGAAGACCTCGGTGATGTCGCCGGCGGCGATTCCGTCCCGCCACTCGTCCACGGACACCTGGCGCTCCTCGACCTTGTGTCCCAGTGCGTCGGCCAGCTCCAGGATCGACGACCGCGTCACCCCGGCGAGGATCGAGCCGGTCAGCGCCGGGGTGACGATGTGGCCGTCGCGGTGCACGAAGAACAGGTTCATGCCACCCAGCTCCTCGACCCAGGTGCGGTCCACCGCGTCGAGGAACACGACCTGGTCGCAGCCGTGCGCGAGCGCCTCCTGCTGGGCGAGCAGGCTGGCCGCATAGTTGCCCCCGCACTTCGCGGCACCGGTCCCGCCCGGTGCCGCACGGGTGAACTCCTCGCTGAGCCAGATCCGCACGGGCTGGACGCCGCCGGCGAAGTAGGAGCCCGCGGGCGAAGCGATGACGCACAAGGTCACGTGCTTGGCGGGGCGGACCCCGAGGAAGACCTCGGAGGCGAACATGAACGGACGCAGGTAGAGGCTGGTCTCGCCGCCGGTCGGAACCCACGCCTGGTCCACGTCGACCAACGTGTCGACTGCCCGCACGAAGTCGTCCTCGGGCAGCTCGGGCAGCGCCATGCGAGCCGCCGAGTCGCGGAACCGGGCGGCGTTGACCTGTGGCCGGAAGGTCCACACCGAACCGTCGGCGTGCCGGTAGGCCTTCAGGCCCTCGAAGACCTCCTGGGCGTAGTGCAGCACCGCCGATGCGGGATCGAGCGCGAACGGTCCGTACGCCTGCACGCGTGCGTCGTGCCAGCCAGCGTCGGGGGTCCAGGTCGCGGTGAGCATGTGGTCGGTGAAGTACCGCCCGAAGCCGGGAGCGTCCAGGATCGAGCGCCGGCGGTCGTCGTCCACCGGGTGGTCGCTGCGGTGCACACCGATCTGCAGGGGCGCGGTCATGTCCGCACGGTAGCCGAACCCGTCGGGCGGGCGCCGCCCCCCGGCGCCGTGGCCGCACTCCCTGCCTCGAGGACCGCGCCCGCCGGCGAGCAGGTCGCCTCGAGCACCGACGCGCCAGTGGGCGCGGTCCTGCTGTCCGAGGACCGCTGGCGACGCCCGGACCTGTGCCACACTCGGCGTGGTGAGCGCACCGCCGGA
>JALYMZ010000203.1 GCA_030773435.1 Actinomycetota bacterium
GCCCAGGTCGGCGCCGAGGGCCAGCGCCCACCACAGCCCGTCCTCGCCGGCCAGCGGGCTGCCGCGGTCCACCAGCTGTGCCACTACCGGGGACATCGTGGCGACGTAGGGGATGTTGTCGACGAAGGCGGACAGGACCGCCGACGCCCACAGGATCGACATCATCGCGAGGGCGAGGTCACCGCCGGCGAAGTCGGCGAGCTGCGTGGCGAGCTGGTCGATGACGCCGACCTCGACCAGGGCACCCACGAGGATGAAGAGACCGGCGAAGAACAGCAGCGTCTCCCACTCGACGTCGGCGAGGTAGGAGGCACTGGGCAGCCGGCTCACCAGCACCAGCACCCCGGCGCCGAGCAGCGCGACCACCGACGGCTCGAGGTGCAGCAGCGCGTGCAGGGAGAACGCGATCAGCACCAGGCCGAGCACTACCAGGCTGCGTACCAGCAGCGGTACGTCGGTGATCGCCTCCCGCTCCTCCAGTGCCATGACCTCCCGCACCCGCGCCGGGTCGGCCACGAACGCGCGGCGGAACAGCACGCGGGCCATCGCCACGAACACCACCAGCAGCACCACCACGATCGGTCCGAGATTGACGAGGAACTCGTTGAACGACAGCCCAGACCGGCTCGCGATGATGATGTTCGGCGGGTCGCCGATCAGCGTCGCCGCACCGCCGATGTTGGAGGCCAGCGCCTCGCTGATCAGGTACGGGACGGCGTTGACGCCGATGCGGTCGCACACCAGCACGGTGACCGGTGCCATCAGCAGCACCGTGGTGACGTTGTCGAGTGCGGCCGAGGCCACCGCGGTGATGAGGCACAGCAGCGTCATCACGCGAAACGGGCGTCCGCGTGCCCGCTTGGCCGCCCAGATCGCGACGTACTCGAACACCCCGGTCTGCGACAGCACCCCGACGATCACCATCATCCCGAACAGCAGGAAGATGACGTTCCAGTCGATCCCGGTCTCGTGCGAGTAGAAGATCTCGTCCGCACCGACGACCCCGGCGGCCACCACGACCCCGGCACCGCACAGCACCGCGACGACCCGGTGGACCCACTCGGTGGCGATGAAGACGTAGACGACGACGAAGACCGAGAGAGCGACGGCGACGCTCACGACTCCGCCAGTGCCACCTGGAGGAGTCGGGAGGTCGTGACGATCCCGACGATGCGGCCCCCCTCCACCACCGCGACCAGCGGGCTCCGCATCCGGGCCATGATCGCCGCGATCTCCAGCACGGTGTCGTCGCCGTTGACGACCGGCAGCTCGTGCGGCCGGTCCGGCAGCAGCTCACGCACGGAGCGGCCCTCCAGCCGACGCACGATCTGCTCGGCCGCCTCCTCCGAGATCACCCGGGCCAAGGACGGGTCGGACTGTACGTACTCGGGAATGACGAACCTCAGCACCTGCGACCCGGGGACGATCGCCTTGGGCGACCCGTCCGGCTCGGTGACGACCAGCCCGACCAGCCGGTTCGCGCCCACCGCCCGCACCGCCTCGAGCGCGTCCGCGTCCAGGTCGAACAGCGGGTAGGGCTCCGCCAGGTCTCGAGCGCGCACGGTCCCGACCCTAGTGGGCGGCGTCGACGGTGCCGCGTCTAGACTGGCGCGGCAGCCTGGCGTGCCGGGAAGTCTGGTCGGCGTCCGCGTCGTCGACCCCGGAGCGAGGTACCGTGCCGCGCGTTCGTCGTACCCGCCGTCTCGACCGCCCGCAACCAGGCACCCGACTGCGCCGTGTCGTCTTCGCCGAACCGCGCCGTGCCGAGCGCGCGTTCGTCGCGGACGCCCTTCGTCAGGAGACCGTGGGTGGGGCGTTGCTGCTCGCGGCGGCGGTCATCGCCATGGTGTGGGCGAACTCGCCATGGCAGGCTGGCTACCACCGGTTGCTCGAGGCGCACGCCGGTCCCCTGTCGGTGCACGAGTGGGCCGCTGACGGGCTGCTGACGATCTTCTTCTTCGTCGCCGGCCTGGAGCTCAAGCGCGAGCTGGTTGTCGGCAGCCTGAACCGGCTCGCCGATGCGCTGGTGCCGGTCGCCGCCGCGGCCGCCGGCATGGTCGTCCCCGCGCTGTGCTACCTCGCGGTCAACCTGGCCGGCGGGGACCCACGGGGATGGGCGGTTCCGACGGCCACCGACATCGCGTTCGCGCTGGCGGTGCTCGCCGTGGTGGGCAGCGCGCTGCCGCCGGCCCTGCGTGCATTCCTGCTGACGCTCGCGGTCGTGGACGATCTCGGTGCCATCCTCATCATCGCCGTGGCGTTCACCGACGCGGTCGACCTCGCGGCGCTCGCCGGCGCGGCGCTGCTGTGCGCTGTGTACGCCGGGCTGCAGCGCCTGCGCGTGCAGCGGTGGGTGGTGTACGTGCCGCTCGCGGTCGCCACCTGGTGGCTCGTGCACGAGTCCGGGGTGCATGCCACGGTCGCCGGGGTCGCGCTCGGCCTGCTGACCCGGGTGCGCCCCGACGCCGGCGAGCGCCACTCCCCCGCCGAGC
>JALYMZ010000204.1 GCA_030773435.1 Actinomycetota bacterium
CGCCGGGCGACGTGCCCGTCGGGAACTCGACGCTGCCGTGCCCCGACGACTCGGCGCGGACAACCTCGTCGACGCGCCGGCAGGCCCGTACCACCGTGCGCAGCGGCAGCGCGAACGGCAGCGCCAACCCAGCGTTGTAGTCGGTGTGCTCGCCGATGAGGTTGACCCGGCCGGGGG
The DNA here is from genome assembly GCA_030773435.1 of Actinomycetota bacterium. Taxonomy (GTDB): domain Bacteria; phylum Actinomycetota; class Actinomycetes; order Propionibacteriales; family Nocardioidaceae; genus JALYMZ01. The sequence continues at coordinate 178 of JALYMZ010000204.1, forward strand.
CCGACCACGTGCCTGCCTGCACCTCAGACCTCACGCGGGGCGGCGACGACCTCGTCGGGGGAGAGGTCCGGCCGCAGGCCGCGCCAGCTGGGGTGCCGCAGCCGGCGGTCCGGGGTCCACTCGGCGTACCGGACCTCGCCGACCAGTGCCGGCCTGGCCCAGTGCGCGTCCCGCGTGACCTCGCGGGGCAGGTCCCCGACGAATGGCGGCGTCGCCCGCTCCAGCGGCCGCAGCCGCCGGTACAGGTCGTCGAGCATCTCGGCGGTGAAGCCGGTGCCGACGTGGCCGACGTACTCCAGCCCCCGCAAACCGGGGACGCCCAGCAGCAGCGAGCCGATGCCGTCGGCACGCCGGCCCTTGCCCGGCCGCCAGCCGCCGACCACCACGTCCTGGCTGGTCTCGTGCTTGACCTTTACCCAGTCCGCGGACCGGCGCCCGGGCTCGTAGGCCGACCCCAGCCGCTTCGCCACGACGCCCTCCAGTCCCTGCTCGCGCGACGCCGCCAGCACGTCGGCGCCCGGGCCGCCGAAGTACGGCGGCGTGTCCCAGCGGGGGCCGCGCAGCTGCAGGGCCTCCAGCAGCTGCCGCCGCTGCCGGTACGGCAGCCCGGTGGTGCCGTGGCCGGCGAGGTGAAGGACGTCGAAGGCGAGGAACGTCGCGGGTGTCTCCTTTCGCAGCCGTTCCACCCGAGCGGCTGCCTGCACGTGCATCCGGCGCTGAAGCGCCGCGAACGACACCCGGCCGGTGTCGCGGTCGAACGCCACGATCTCGCCGTCGACCACCAGCCCGCCGGCCGCCGCCGCCGGTGCGGCCAGCGCCAGCAGCTCGGGATACGTGGCGCTGATGTCTCGGTCGTTGCGGGACCGCAGCCGTACGCCGCCGGCTCCGGCGTACACCACTGCACGGACACCGTCCCACTTCATCTCATAGCCGAACAGCGGATCCTGCTCCGGCGCAGGCAGGGTCCCGGGCGTGGCGAGCATCGGGCGCAGCAGCTGCGGCAGCGGCTCACGCCCATCCTGACCGAAGCCCAGCGCGGAAGCCCTTGCTGAATCCATCCAGGGGATCATCTCGCACCCGCAGGAGCGTGCTCGGCCGTGCCTCCCCGCCGTACCCTGCAACGCATGAGTTCAGCGCCGTACCCGCTCGTGCTGCTCCGCCACGGCGAGAGCGACTGGAACGCCAAGAACCTCTTCACCGGGTGGGTGGACGTGCCCCTCACCGATACCGGCCGGGCGGAGGCTGCGCGCGGCGGTGAGCTGTTGGCAGAGCGGGACCTGCGGCCGGACCTACTGCACACGTCGGTGCTGCGGCGCGCGATCCAGACCGCGCACGTGGCGCTGGAGACGTGCGACCGCGACTGGGTGCCGGTGCGCCGGTCCTGGCGGCTCAACGAGCGCCACTACGGTGCCCTGCAGGGGAAGGGCAAGAAGGCCACGCTGGAGCGCTACGGCGAGGAGCAGTTCATGCTCTGGCGCCGCTCCTACGACACCCCGCCACCGCCGATCGGCGACGACGACGAGTTCAGCCAGGTCGGCGACCCCCGGTACGCCGCCCTGCCGGACGAGGTCCAGCCGCGCACCGAGTGCCTGGCCGACGTCGTCGCCCGGATACTGCCCTACTGGTACGACGCCATCGTGCCCGACCTGCGCACCGGCGCCACGGTGCTCGTCGCGGCGCACGGCAACTCCATGCGCGCGCTGGTGAAGCACCTGGACGACATGAGCGACGACGCCGTCGTCGGGCTCAACATCCCGACCGGGATCCCGCTGCTGTACGAGCTCGACGAGCAGATGCGGCCATTCACCAAGGGCGGGGAGTACCTGGACCCGCAGGCGGCTGCCGCGGCGATCGAGGCGGTGGCCAACCAGGGCCGCCGCTGACCCTGCGCGTCGCCGCCACCAGCGAGTATGTGAACGCCGGCTGAACAGTGCCCGAAACGCCGGGTCAGCCGGCTTCGACGGCGACGGGGCCTGCCGCTGGCGTGCGTACGATCGATGCCGTGACCGACTCGTACGCGATCGCCGTGGTCGGTGTCGTGGGTCTGCTTCTCGGCGCGATGGCGGTGTTGGCGTTCCGGCTCAGCGAGCGGTCCCAGCACGCAGTCCCCGAGCAGCCCGAGCCGGTGGTGCCACCGGGGGTCACCGCCGTCCTGGCCGTCCTCCGGTCCTCAGCGGTCGTTGTGGACGCCGACGACACGGTCGTCAAGGCCAGTGCACCCGCCCACGCCCTCGGCCTCGTGCGCGGCAACCACCTGGCGGAGGACTCGCTGCTCGACCTCGTCCGGCAGGTACGGCGCGACGGGCAGATTCGCGAGCGTGACCTGGTGCTCGCCCCGGACGGATCCGGTGCACCGACCCACGTGGCCGCCCGGGTGGCGCCGCTGGGAAGCCGGCTCGTGCTGGCGCTGGTGGAGGACCAGACCCGCGAGCGCCGGGTCGAGGCGGTTCGGCGCGACTTCGTAGCCAACGTCAGCCACGAGCTGAAGACACCGGTCGGTGCGTTGCACGTCCTGACCGAGGCGATAGCGGAAGCGGCCGAGGACCCGCAGGCGGTGGTGCGCTTCGCGGAGCGGATGCGGACGGAGTCCGCCCGGCTCAACCGGCTGGTGCAGCAGATCATCGAGCTCAGCCGCCTGCAAGGTGCCGACCCGATCGACGCGGCCGGGCAGGTCGACGTGGACGAGGTCGTGGACCGGGCGATCGACCGCAGCCGCGTGGACGCGCAGGACCGGCAGATCGACCTCGTCCCCAGCGGCGTGCGCGGGGCACAAGTGACGGGGAGCACGCAGCAGCTGGAGCTGGCCCTGGGCAATCTCGTCGAGAACGCCGTCACCTACAGCACCGACGGCTCGCGGGTCGTGGTCGATGTCTCGACCGACGAGCGCGGCCGCGTGGAACTGACGGTGACCGACCAGGGCATCGGCATCCCGCGGGATGAGCTCGAGCGCATCTTCGAGCGGTTCTACCGTGTCGACCCCGCCCGGTCCCGGGCCACCGGTGGCACCGGCCTGGGCCTGTCCATCGTCAAGCACGTCGCCGCCAGCCACGGCGGCGAGGTCCGGGTCTGGAGCGTCGAGGGGCAGGGCTCGTCGTTCACGCTGTCCCTGCCCGCACGCGTGGACGCTGCGGGGGACCACCGGGTCTCGCCCCTCGCCCCTCGACGTGAGGAGCCGGTCTCGTGACCCGGTTGCTCGTCGTCGAGGACGAGGAGAGCTACAGCGACGCCCTCGCCTACATGCTGCGCAAGGAGGGTTTCGAGGTCGCGGTCGCGGCGACGGGGCCGCAGGGGCTGACGGAGTTCGAGCGGGCCGGCGCCGACCTCGTGCTGCTCGACCTGATGCTGCCGGGGCTGCCCGGCACCGAGGTCTGCCGGCGGCTGCGGCAGACGTCGTCGGTGCCGGTCATCATGGTGACCGCCAAGGATGACGAGGTGGACACGGTGGTCGGGCTCGAGCTCGGCGCCGACGACTACATCACCAAACCGTTCTCCCCGCGTGAGCTGGTGGCCCGGATCCGGGCGGTCCTGCGCCGCGGGCAGGACGTCGACCTCGCCCCGGCGACGCTGGAGGTCGGCGCGGTCCGCATGGACGTCGACCGACACGTGGTGACCGTGGACGGCACCGAGGTGCGGCTGCCGTTGAAGGAGTTCGAGCTGCTGGAGATGTTGCTCCGCAACGCCGGCCGGGTGCTGACCCGCGGGCAGCTAATCGACCGGGTCTGGGGGGCCGACTACGTCGGTGACACCAAGACGCTGGACGTGCACGTGAAGCGGCTGCGCGCGAAGGTCGAGCCGGACCCTGCGCACCCGCGACACCTGGTGACCGTGCGGGGGCTCGGCTACAAGTACGTGGGGTGACGCCCGCCGCCGCAGCTGGTACGACGGATGCCACCGCGCCGACCCACGATCAGGGCACCTCGATCTCGGCGTACGGGCCCTCGGTGGTCTCGGTCGGCACCTGGATACTGATCGGTGCGGCCCGCCGGAAGCGCAACGTCACGCCGACGAAGAGACCCGGCTGCAGCCCCGCACCGCTCAGCGTCACCGCCTGCTCCTCGTGCAACTGCACCAGCACATCGGGCGGCAGCGGCACGTCGCCGGCCAGCGAGGCCTCGACGGGCCGGTCGTCCTCGGGCCGCACCTCGACCTCGACCAATGCGTCCTCGTCCTCGGCGGTGTTGAGCAGCGTGGCGACGAGCGTGCCGCGGCCCTCGCCGGTGGTGACCACCACGAGGTTCAGGCCGTACACCTCGCCGCTTCGGTCGTTGACACCGGCACCAGGGGTGTAGGGCTGCAGCACCGGTGACTCGAAACCCGACGCACAGCCTGTCAGCAGCGACGCAGCGACGATCAGGAGCACTGCCACTGCGCCGCCGCGGTGGCGGGAAAAGCGTTGCTGCACGGTCGGTTTCCTCCTGCTGCGGATGCCGTACGCCTCGGGGGCGGTGCGGTGCGCGGTGAGCGCACGACCCGCTGCCTGGCGGCGATCAGCGTAGCGAGCAGGGGCTGAGACCGCCGCGCCGCACCGTCGCCGAGTGCTTCGCTGCGTCGCCGGCCACTCCGGAAGGCACATGAAGGGGCCAATTGTCAAGCCCCAAAATGGTGCCTGACCTGGGCAAACGTCCCGGGCCTGTCGACGCGGCGTGGTATCCTGAAGTACGAGGAAGGGGTACTTGACATATGACTTTTGCAGTCGGCGAGACGGTGGTCTACCCCAACCATGGGGCCGCCGTGATCGAGGACATCGAGACCCGTCAGATCAAGGGCGAAGACAAGCAGTACTTGGTGCTTCGTATCGTCGCACAGAACGACCTCGTGGTTCGGGTGCCCGCCTGCAACCTTGACCTCGTCGGTGTGCGCGACGTCGTGGACAAGGACGGCCTGGAACGCGTCTTCGATGTGCTGCGCGCGGAGCACACCGAGGAGCCCACGAACTGGTCGCGTCGCTACAAGGCCAACCTGGAGAAGCTGCACTCCGGCGACGTGCTGAAGGTCGCCGAGGTGGTGCGTGACCTGTGGCGGCGTGAGCGGGAGCGGGGGCTGTCCGCGGGCGAGAAGCGCATGCTCGCCAAGGCACGCCAGATCCTCGTCTCCGAGCTGGCCCTGGCCGAGCACACCAACGAGGACAAGGCCGAGACGTTGCTCGACGAGGTGCTCACGTCCTAGCGGCACCGGCACCCGGCCGCCGCCGGCGGCTGCTGTCGGTCCATCGGTAGGGTGCCGGCGTGTCCGCTACCGCCATCGTGCCGGCTGCCGGCCGTGGTGAGCGGCTCGGTGGCGGGCCGAAGGCGATGCGTGACCTCGCCGGTGAGCCGTTGCTGGTGCACGCCGTGCGTTCACTGTGGTCGGCAGGCGTGCTCGAGGAGGTCGTGGTCGCCGCGCCGGCCGGTACGTCGGGGCCCGTGGCACGGCGGCTGCGATCCGCCGTGCCCGGCGTCGTGGTGACCGTCGTGGACGGCGCCGGGAGCCGGCGGGCATCCGTGGCCGCCGGGCTGGCGGCCGTGCGCGCGGACGCCGACGTCGTTC
>JALYMZ010000205.1 GCA_030773435.1 Actinomycetota bacterium
ACAGCTTCCCGTCGTACCGACTGACGGCCGAGGAGGCGACCGCCGTGGGCTTCGGCCAGGCGCTGCGCGACACCGACCTCGGTTCCGACGGGCCGGTCGCCCTGTTCGGGGCCGACGGGCGCTTCCGTGCGCTGTACCGGCAGTGCGGCCGCGACGCCCGCCCCGTCGCGGTCTTCACCTGACCCCCGGGGCGCTACGAAGACCGCCGCACGTCCCGCGAATCGGGAGGGGCTCGGCTCAACGTTCCCGGCCCGGCGTCCGTATTCCTCCGTAGACGCCGGCCGTGGGAGCCGGCCCGCCAGGGAGGTCACCATGCGTACCACCATCCGAGCGGCGTCCGCGACCGCGGCCACGGCCGCACTCGCCCTCGCCGCGACCACCGCGCCGACCGCCGCCGGAACGTCCCGCGCGGCGGTGACACCCGTGACGGTGACGAGCACCGGCACCACCATGCCCGCCCCGGTCGCGATCGGGCTCGGCGTGGACGGCGAGACGCTCTACCGCTTCCGCGTCGACGCGCCGGGGCACGCGCGCCGCCTGGGTGCGGTCGAGGGGTTGACCGTCGACACGAGGCTGGTCGGCATCGACCGCCGGGTGCAGAACCGGCGCCTGTACGGCGTCGGCGACCACGGCGGCGTGTACACCATCAACGTCCGGCACCGTCGTGCCGCCAAGGTGTCGCAGCTCACCGCGCCGCTGCTCGGCACCCATTTCGGCGTGGACTTCAACCCCGCCGCCGACCGGCTGCGGGTCATCAGCGACGCAGGGCAGAACCTGCGCCACGACGTCAACCCCGGCGGCACCACCACCGTGGACGGCATGCTCAACTACCCGCCCGACATGCCGAGGGCGGAGGGGGTCACGGCCGCCGCCTACACCAACAACGACCTCGACGCCACGACCAGCACCACGCTGTTCGACGTCGACACCGCCCTGGACCAAGGCGCGATCCAGGCCCCGGCCAACGCCGGGTCCCTGTCCGCGACCGGAAGGCTGGGGATCAACGCCGCGCCGAACACCGGCGCCGACACGTGGACCGGCCTGGAGGACGGCAAGGCCGCCGCCAACCGGGGCTTCGTGACCCTGCGACCGGTCGGCAGCCACCGCTTCGCGCTCTACGCGATGAACCTGCTCACCGGCGAGCTCAGCCGGCGCGGCCACTTCCCGCGCGGCATGCGCGTCGCCGACCTGGCCGTCGACCTCGACCAGGGCTGAGCGAGGATCTGTTCCGCAGCGGTGAACCGCAGCGGCCGGGGACGGCCACACTCGCCGGACCACGGCGATGCCGACACAGGCGGTCAGTGTGAATGTCGTGGAGGCTGGCGTGGCCGAGCTCGACAGCAGCCGGGAGGCGTTGGTGCGTACGGCGTACGAGCGGCACGGCGGTGAGCTGTACCGCTTCGGGTATGCCTGGCTCGATGACGCCGGGGCGGCTCAGGACGCCGTACAGGAGGTCGTGGTCCGGGCCTGGCGGGCCGCCGACCGGTTCGACCCGGCGGTCGGCAGCCTGCGGACCTGGCTGTACGCGATCGCGCGCAACGTGGTGCGCGACCAGGGACGGGCGCGTCGCTCCGGCCCCGGCGTCGACCCGATCCGGGTCCACGCCGCGCAGGGCCGCGGCAAACGGGACCAGCTCGGCGTACTCGGCTCGACAGTCGGCGCACACGGCGAGGTGCACCTCGACGTGGTCCGCCAGGTCGTCGTCGAGCTGACCGAGAACGAAGGCTCCGAGAGCCTCGCGCAGCTCCTCGTGCGAGTACCTGCTCACCGGTCCGCCTCCATCTCGTCGATCACCGCGCGCAGCGCCTTGAGGCCGTGGAAGACCCGACCTCGCAGCGTGCTCTGCGACACGCCCAGCTCCGCGGCGACGTCACCGTAGGGTCGGTCCCGCAGGTAGGTCTCCACGATCGCGAACCGTTGGTCGGCGCCGATGAGCAGCAGCGCCCGGGCCACGAGATCGGAGTCCAGCACCCGCCGGCTCGGATCCTCCAGCACGGCGTCCTCCTCCTCGGCGCGTCCGGCCGGTCCGGTAC
>JALYMZ010000206.1 GCA_030773435.1 Actinomycetota bacterium
GCGGGTCGTGTCCGGCCTCCGCATGCGGGCCGGGGACAATGAGCGACATGGCCCGTCGCAGCACCAGATCCGCCCCGCCGCCCGACGACGACTTCGAGGAGCACATCCTCGACGTCGACGTGCGCGAGGAGATGCGCTCGAGCTTCCTCGAGTACGCGTACTCGGTGATCTACTCGCGCGCCCTGCCCGACGCCCGGGACGGGCTCAAACCGGTGCAGCGGCGCATCCTGCACACGATGGCGGAGATGAACCTGCGCCCCGACCGTGGCCACGTCAAGAGCGCCCGTGTGGTGGGCGAGGTCATGGGCCGGCTGCATCCCCACGGCGACGACGCAATCTACGACGCCCTGGTCCGCATGGTGCAGCCGTGGGCGCTGCGGGTGCCGCTGGTGGACGGCCACGGCAACTTCGGCTCGCCGGACGACCCACCGGCCGCCATGCGGTACACCGAGTGCCGGATGTCCGCCGTGGCGGTGGCGATGACCGCCTCGATCGACGAGGACACCGTCGACTTCCGGCCCAACTACGACAGCCGCGAGCAGGAGCCGGTCGTGCTGCCGGCGGCGCTGCCGAACCTCGTCGTCAACGGTGCCTCCGGCATCGCGGTGGGCATGGCCACAAACATGGCGCCGCACAACCTGGTCGAGGTCGTGCACGCGCTGCGGCACCTCATCACGCACCCGGACGCCGGGCTGGACGACCTCATGCGCTTCGTCCCCGGACCCGACCTGCCCACCGGCGGCAAGATCGTCGGCCTCGACGGCATCCGGGCGGCGTACCAGACCGGCCGCGGATCGTTCCGGATGCGTGCCAGCGTCCGAGTCGAGAACGTCACCCCGCGGCGCAAGGGCATCGTGGTCACCGAGCTGCCCTACAACGTCGGGACCGAGAAGCTCGTCGAGCGGATCAAGCAGTTGGTACAGGCCAAGCGGCTGCCCGGCATCGCCGACATCAAGGACCTCACCGACCGGACGAAAGGCCTGCGGCTGGTGATCGAGGTCAAGAACGGCTTCGTGCCCGAGGTGCTGCTCGAGCAGCTGTACAAGCTCACCCCGATGGAGGACTCCTTCGGCATCAACGCGGTCGCGCTGGTGGACGGGCAGCCGCGCACGCTGGGGCTCAAGCAGCTGCTCGAGGTCTACCTGCAGCACCGCTACGACGTCGTACGCCGGCGCTCCACGCATCGCCGCATCCGCGCGACACAGCGCCTGCACCTGGTCGACGGACTGCTGCTGGCGATCCTCGACATCGACGAGGTGCTCCAGCTGATCCGCTCCAGCGACGACGCGGAGTCGGCCCGGAACCGGCTCATGCAGGTCTTCGACCTCAGCCTCGAGCAGGCGACGTACATCCTCGACATGCCGCTGCGCCGGCTGACGAGGCTATCCCGCCTGGAGCTGGAGCAGGAGCGCACGCAGCTGCAGCGAAGCATCGACGAGCTCACCGCGATCCTCGAGGACGACCGGGTGCTGAAGGACGTGGTCGGGAACGAGCTGGCGGCCATCGCCAAGGAGCACGGCGCCCCCCGCCGGACCGTGCTGCTGGAGTCGGCCGGCTCCCCGGTCGCGGCGAGCTCGCCGCTCGAAGTCGCTGACGACCCCTGTCTGGTGCTGCTGTCGTCGGCGGGCCTGCTGGCGCGCACCGTCCAGCACGACCAGCTCGGCACCAGCGGCGGCCGGGCCAAGCACGACGTCGTCACGTCCGCGGTGGCCGCCACCGCACGCGGACAGGTCGGCGCCGTGACGTCGGCCGGCCGGCTGCTGCGACTCGATGTCCTCGACCTGCCGACCCTGCCCGCGACCGCGCACGCGCCGCACCTGCAAGGCGGCGCCCCGATCAGCGAGTTCCTGCCGCTGGCGCCCGGCGAGCGGGTGCTCGCGCTGACCAGCCTCGACCCGGACTCGCCGGGGCTCGCCGTGGGGACCGCCGGCGGCGTGGTGAAGCGAGTGCTGCCGAACCCCCCTGCCAACAAGGAGTCCTGGGACGTCATCCGCCTCGACACCGGCGACGTCGTGACCGGCGCCGTGGAGCTGCTCACCGGCGAGGAGCAGCTGGTCTTCGTCACCAGCGACGCGCAGCTGCTGCACTTTTCGGCCGCGGCGGTGCGGCCGCAGGGACGCGGCGGTGCCGGGGTGACCGGCGTACGCCTCTCCCCCGGGGCGCGGGTGGTGTTCTTCGGCGCGTTCCAGCGGGAGCGGAACGCCGTCGTGGTGACGTCCGCCGGGTCCGCCGCCGCGCTGCCCGGCACCGAGCCGGGGTCGTTGAAGGTCACGCCGATGCAGCTCTACCCCGCCAAGGGCCGCGCCACCGGGGGGGTGCGCTGCCACCGGTTCCTGCGCGGCGAGGACACGCTGGTCTTCGCCTGGGCGGGTCCGGCGCCGGCCCGTGCCGCCGCCGCCAGCGGCGCGCCGATCGAC
>JALYMZ010000207.1 GCA_030773435.1 Actinomycetota bacterium
CAGCACCACGGTGCCGGGCGCGGTGTTGCTGGCGTCCACACCGGCCGCCGCCAGCGTGAGACCGAGCCGGGTGCGGGCGATCACGGTCGTCCCGCGCCGGGCCACCACCCGCCCGGTCTCGGTGCCGATGGCTGCCTCCCGGTCGGCGGCGCGGACCCGTCCCTCCGCCTTGCTCACGACCTTGCTGGTGACGACCAGCACGTCGCCGTCGGCGAGCGCGGGCGTGGCTGCGTACAGCAGCGCGGCGAGGTCGTCGCCGCAGGCGATCTCCGGCATCCCGGCCACGGCGGTGACCGTGAGCCGGGGAGTCATCGGCGCACGTCCGCGGCCAGGGCCAATGCCTGCGCCGCGATCGCGGCCGCCGTGGCGACGTCACGCATCAGCAGCGGTGCGGCGCGGCAGGCGATGCCGCATGCGGTGACCGCGGGGACGTCGATCGCGTCGGAGCTGTCGACGAGCCAGCCGTCGAGGAGGCCGCCGTCCCCGCGCGCGCCGTAGTGCTGCGCGACGGCGGCGGCCGAGGTCTCCACGCCGATGGCGGCCAGGACCGCGTCGGCCATGCCGCGCACCGGGCGGCCCGCGACGATGGGGGAGACCCCGACGACCGGGCCGGCGGCGTCGAGGACGGTGTCCCGCAGTCCCGGCACCCCGAGGATCGGCCCGATCGACACCACGGGGTTGGAGGGTGGCAGCAGCACAACGTCGGCCTGGGTGATCGCCTCGAGGACTCCCGGGCCCGGCTTGGCGTCGTCCAGCCCGACGACCACGACGTCGCGGGCCGGAACCTCGGCGCGCAGGCGCACCCAGTACTCCTGGAAGTGCACCACGCGCCGGCCCGACGGGCTGGTGGCGTCGTCGACGACGATGTGGGTCTCGGCGCGGTCGTCGCTCATCGGCAGCAGCCGCACCGTGGTCGTATGCGGAGACGGCCAGCGCCGGCACAGCGCCTCGGTGACCGCGGACAGCGGATATCCCGCGTCGAGCATCTGCGTGCGCACCAGATGGGTGGCGAGGTCGCGGTCGCCGAGGCCGAACCAGGAGGGCTCGGCGCCGTACGCCGCCAGCTCCTCGCGGGCGTGCCAGGTCTCGTCGCTGCGGCCCCAGCCGCGGACCTCGTCGATACCGCCGCCGAGGGTGTACATGATCGTGTCCAGGTCGGGACAGACGCGAAGCCCGAACAGCCACGCGTCGTCGCCGGTGTTGGCCACCACGTCGAGGCGGTGCGGGCCGTCGACCGTGTCGAGGTGGGTCAGCAGGCCGCGCAGGAACCGGGCTCCGCCGATCCCGCCGCTGAGCGCCGTCAGGTGCATGCCGACCAGTCTCCACGACCGGTTGTCAGCCGTCCGTCGACCAGCGGTCGCGGCGCCTGCGCTGACTCAGGTGGGTGGGCTGCGCCGAAACCTGCGCCGACAGTGGCACGAATACCAGACGACGGCTTGACGGAACGGGATTCGCGGGCATGTAATTTCACACGTGTGGTTTCGCCACGAGGGTCGAGGAGGCGGGCACCGTGGACGAGTTCGACGTACTCGGTATCGAGGTCGGGCCAGCCGACGCCGAGGAGCTGACGTGGCAGGAGCGCGCGCTGTGCGCCCAGACCGATCCGGAGGCGTTCTTCCCCGAGAAGGGCGGCTCCACCCGGGAGGCCAAGAAGGTCTGCCTGTCCTGCGAGGTGCGCACGGAGTGCCTGGACTACGCGCTGCAGCACGACGAGCGCTTCGGCATCTGGGGCGGCATGTCGGAGCGGGAGCGCCGCAGGCTCAAGAAGCGCGCCGTCTGAGGCTGCCGGCTCAGCCCTCGTAACGCGGGTCGATCTCCTGCGGCGCCCGGCCGAGCAGCTCGGCGACCCGCTCGACCAGCAACGCAAGCACCAGGGCGGACGTCTCGGCGCGGCCCTCGACCCGACGCTCGACCGGGCGGCGGAACACCACGATCCGAGCCGGGCGGCCGGCGGCCGCGGGGACCAGGGTGGCCAGCGGTACGTCGTCGTCGCTCCAGTCCGACGGCAGCAGCGGGGTCTCCTCGACACCGAACTCCACCGCGCCCCACTGCGTTCCCCAGCGCCGCTCGAGCCGGTCCGCCAGGCCGGCGACGAGGTCGTCGAAGCGTTTCGCCCGGGTGTCGGGGAACCGCACGCCACGTGGCGCCAGCGGGGCCGGCAGCGCCACCGGCC
>JALYMZ010000208.1 GCA_030773435.1 Actinomycetota bacterium
GTCATGGCCGCTCCCGGCTCGCGATGCCGCCCGGGGCCTCGCGCACGTGGCGCCGGGTCTCGACCACCTCCACGCCGGAGACCGACCGGCTCCGCTCACCCCAGCGACCGCCCAGCCAGCCGCCGAGCAGCATCAGGCCGAGGGCGAGGAGCCCGGTGAGGATCGCCAGCGGCGCCAGCGCCTCGGGGGAGAACCACCGCGGCAGCCCGACGCGGTCCAGGACGTCGTACCGGGCGCCGGCCACCGCCGCGAGAACGCCCAGCAACACCGCCAGCAGCACGATCCACAGCGCCGCGATCAGCCCGTGCAGACCCCCGCGGCGGCGCGCCATCCGGCCCGCCACCCAGCCACCGATGAGGAACGCGACGAACAGCACGACCAGGCCGGCGATGAGGCCACCGACGGACAGCTCCTGCCCCGCCACGCCGGTCTGGTAGCCGATCGTGCCGAGGATGGCGCTCAGCAGGCTGGACAGCAGCACGAGCGTGCCCAGTGCGGCCAGTGCCCCGCCGATCGTCGCCGGCCAGTCGATACCTGATCGGCGGGCGCCCACCACGTCCGGTTCGGACTCGGCCCGGTAGACGACCTGCTCGTCGGGAGGACGCGGGATCGTCGTGCGTTCCTCGCCGGTGACCGGTCGAGATCCGGCGTCGTCCCGCTGCCGGTCCCCGTACTCGTCGCTGCGCTGTGACATCGTCGCTTCCTCCTTCACCGCTCGAGCGACTCGTCGTCGACGTCGACGTCGACGCGCTCCTTGCGGACCTCGTCGCGGACCCGTCCGTGCTCGGTCTCCACGTCCTTGCCGACCCGCAGCCGCTCCGTGGCGACCACCTGCTTCTCCACGGTCGGCTCCTGGGCGCGTAGCGACACCTCGATCTCCTGGTCGCGCAGCTCCACGCCCGTGACCGGCGCTTCCACCGGCACGTGCTCGATGCGCGCGCTCTCGCGGCCGGCCCGCACGCTGGTCTCGACCGGCTCGGTCTCGACCCACTTCCGGAGCCGCACCCGCCCGGTCTCGACCTGCTCCGTACCGACCCGAACCCTTTCCTCGGAGCGGGTCACCGTGACCTCGTCGTCCGGCGAAGTGCTGGGGTGGCCGAGGCCGTAGTGGGCGTACAGGCGTTCCTCGAGCTCCGGTGGGATGTGCTCGGAGTCCGCGTCGGGGGCGTCCTTGACCTGCTGCTGGGCGTACGGGACGCGGAGACCGTCGGCCGTGAGATCGGCGCCGTGGACCGGTACGAGCACCCGCTTGGTCCGCAGCAGCCCGGTGCCGACTGCGACCCACTCCGGCGCCTCGGTCTGGTCGTCGAGGAAGATCGCCTCGACGCGGCCGAGCTTGCCGCCGTCGGCCGAGTAGACCGGCGTACCGTCGTCCCTCGCCCTGACCAGCTGCTCGAGCCCCACGCCTGCCACGGCGGCCTCCCTCCAGCGCCCGTCCCGTCGACTGTGCCGGGGTACCCGCTGTGTGACCACGGCAAACGCCAGGCAGCCCTTCCCGACCGCTGCAGCGGCGCGCGGACTGACCTCAGGCGCCCCTGCCCGGATGCTGTTCGGCGAACCAGTCCGCCAGCCTGGCAAACCCCTGGTCGATGCTGATGCGCGGCGTCCAGCTCAACACCTCCTGCGTGCGACGCTGGTCGAACCAGTGGGCGATGGTGAGCTGCTCGACGAGAAAGCGCGTGAGTGGTGGAGCGCCACGGCGCCCCCGCAGCGCCCAGTAGGAGTCGAAGGCGCTGCCGGCCATCCGGGCGAGTGACCGCGGAACCCAACCGCGAGGTGCTGGCACGCTCGCCGCGGCGCACAGCCTGCGCAGTATCTCCACGACAGTTCGCGGTTCGCCGTTGGAGACCACGAGAGCCTCGCCACGCACGCTGGGGTCGGCGTCCACGGCGGCGATCAGTGCGTCCACGGCGTTGTCCACGTAGGTCGTGTCGACCAGTGCCGCACCCGAGCCGACCACGGGTAGCCGGCCAGCGCGCGAGCGCGCCACGATCCGCGCCACGAGCTGCCGGTCGCCGGGGCCCCACACCAGGTGCGGCCTGATGCACAGCACCGCGAGTGCGGAGGAGTCGGCGGCCAGCGCCTCCTGCTCGGCCACCGCCTTCGAGCGCGCGTAGTGGCCGCGAGCACGGGTGGGGTCCGCGCGTTCCGCGCCGACACCCACGAGTGGCTGACCTGCATGGGCGACGGACGGCGAGGACACGTGCACCAGACGCGCCACACCGCCTGAGCGACACGCCGCCACGACCGCCCGGGTGCCGTCGATGTTGGCGTGCGCATACTCGTGCCAGGGGCCGACCACGTCGACCTTCGCGGCCAGATGCACCACTGCGTCCTGCCCGGCTGCTGCCCGGCGTACGGCGGCGATGTCGGCGATGTCGGCGAGGGCTTCACCGCAAGGCAGGCCCGAGGGGCGTCGCTGCAGGACGGTTACGTCGTCGCCGCGGGCCTGCAACGCCCGTGCTGTGCTCCGACCGAGCATCCCGGTGGCCCCGGTGACGAGGACCTTCACTGCGCGGCCGTCAAGGTCTGGTCCCGGCGAGAACGTGCGACGCCCAGCCGGCGACCGCGCTGCGATCGACCTTGGAGGCGTGCCGGACGTCGACCGGCAGCGTTCGCGCCACCAGCACCGCTGCCACGTCGACGCCGGCGGCTCCGCGTACGGCGTCGGTGAGATCCTGTGGTGCCACCGGCGACGACCATCGCGGGGGTCGTCGTCCCTGCGGCACGGTGACGAGGACGACCTGCTGCGCGCCGACCGGGCCGACGCCCACGGCAGCGGCGGAGGCCACCGCATCGAGCGACTGGACCCGTTGCTCGATCCCGACCGGCGTCACCGCACCTGTCGCTGTGACGATCAGGTGATCCAGCCGACCCTCCACCCACAACCTGTCCTGCAGGTCCAGGTGTCCCACGTCGCCGGTGCGGTGCCAGCCCGCGATCCGTGACGCCGCCCGTTCTGTCGCCCACAGCCCGTCGTAGCGGTCCTTCACATGGTCTGCCCGCACGCAGACCTCACCGGTCACGTCCGGCTCGGTGGTCAGTACGCCGTCGTGGGGGACCCCGGACGCCGAGAGCGGGCTCACCGCGACATCGACCCCCGGCAGCGACGATCCCACACACACGCCATTGCCGCGTCCGGCCTCCTCGATCTGCGGCAACGAGATGTCCGTGACCGGAAGGACCTCCGTCATCCCGTACGGCGTATGGATCTCGGCCGTTGGCACCAGGGCGTGCACCGACCGCAGCAGCTCCACCGGCACCGGCGCGCCGGCGGAGATGACCAGCCTGACCCCGCGCAGCGCGCTGCGGTGAGCCGACGTCAGAGTCGCCGCCGTCGAGAGCACACCGCGTAGCGCCGCGGGCGAGGCGAACACGACGGTCGCCGCGACCGCGTCCACCGCCGCTGCCAACGCGGCGGCGCTCAACGTTCCGGGGGCGGTGACGTCCATGTCCGGGACCGCCGACCCGATGCCAAGGGCGGGGCCGTAGAGGGCGAACGGTGCGAACGCTGCCACCATGCGGTCCTCCTCGCCCAAGGCGTAGGTGGACCGGACCAGCTCGAGCTGTGTCTGGACCTGTCGATGGCGATAGACAACACCTTTGGCCGGCCCGGTGGCGCCGGAGGTGAACACCACAGCGCACTCGTCGTCTGCCGCCGGCGGCCCCGGCTCGGGCGCAGTGCGTCCGGCCCGGGCGAGCTCGGACGAGCTCAGCCGGCTGCCCAACGCACGATGCACAAGCCGCGGCGCCGTACCCGCCGTGATCCGGGTCCCTGGCAAACCCAGGGCTCGTGCGGCGGCCAGGCCCGCGGCCGTCGCGATGACGTGGTCGACGCCGGCCGACCGCAAGGCACGTTTCATGCCCACCGGCCCCAGACCCTTGTCGGCCACCACGACGACGCCACCGGCCCGCCACACCGCATACACCGCCGCGGTCAGATCCACGGAGGGCGGCACCAAGAGCGCGACCCGGTCCCCAGGCTTGACATGAGCCGCGGCGAGCCCGGCGGCGATCTCACGCACCCGCCGCTCCAGCAGCCGCCAGCTCACCGCCGCACCACCGACGTGCACCACGGCGGGGCGTGGGTCGTCGGCTCGCGCGGTCAGGCGGTCCCACAGCGCGGTAGGTCTCGCCGGCCTGACACCGCGGTCCAATGCCGTGGTCGGGCGGGCGCCGGTCTTGTGCTGAAGGGCGCCGGTCTTGGCCAAATCGGTCAGCCAGTGCACGATCGTCGCCGCGTACTCCGGAGCATCTTCGGGCAGCAGGTGTGACGCCAGCTCGTAGCGGTGCAGCTGGGCCTGCGGCATACGCTCGAGCAGGTCGTCCAGGTACGGCTGCGTGAACACCGGATCGCGAGGGCCCCACAGCACCAGGGCCGGCACGTCGAGCCCGCGGATGCCGGCGGCGATCTCCTCCAGAGCCTGGCGGCTCGGGTGATCCGGCTCCAGCGGGATGTCGGACACGAAGTCGGCGACCGACCGCCGCCGGTCCGGCCCCACGTAGGGGGCCGAGAAGGCTGCCCGGACATCCGGTGCCAACGGCGGTCGGCACAACGCGGTGGCCGCGCGGACGAACGTCGGCGTGCGAAGGCACACGGTGCGGCGCAGCGGGGCAGAGCGGGCGAGCCGAATCAGTACCGGACCGGCCAGTCCGTCCGGCAGCTGGACGGCGGTGTTGGTCAGGACCAGGCCGCGCAGCTGGGTCCGGTGCTGCAGCGCCCATCCCAGTGAGATCGGTCCACCCCAGTCGTGCGCGACTGTGACGACGGGTCCGGTGAGCTCCAGGGCATCGGTCAGGCGGCCCAGGTCGGAGACCCGTCGACGCAGCCGCCGTGGCGCGTCCAGCCGCTCCGAGAAGCCCATGCCCAGCTGGTCCGGAGCGACCACCCGCCAGGAGGGCGGCACGCCGGCGAGAAGTCGGCGCCACAGATAGGACCAGGTGGGGTTGCCGTGCAGACACAGCAGGGTGATCTGCGGCTCGGCCACCCCGTTGTCCAGTACGTGCCAGGTCCGGGGGACACCGTCGTCGTCGGCGACGGTGACCAGCCGGGACCAGCCCGGGTCCAGTCCGGGAAGGCCAGGAGGAGGTAGGTGGGCGCCGTACCTCACCAGCGAATTTCAGTGCACGCGGCGTTGAGCCCCGAACCGATACCCATCAGCAGGACGCGGTCGCCGGCCTGGAGGTTCTGCGCCTCCTTGGCGAGGGTGTACGGAACGGAGGCTGGACCGATGTTTCCGTACGTCGGGAAGGTCAGCGGAACGCGTGACCGATCGATGCCGAGCGTGTGGCACAGGGCCGCGGTGTGGACCTGGGAGACCTGGTGGATGATGTAGCGGTCCATCCCAGCGGCCCAGTCGTATTCATCGGCGGCGTCGGCCCACAAGGCCGTCGACAGCTCCATGCCGGCCGCCAGCAGTCCCTTCGAGTCGGTCGACATGGCCTCGACGTTCCCGACGCACAGGCGGTGGTGCTCGGTGCTCGCGCGGCTGATACCCCCGATCACCGGATGTCCCTCGGAGTGACGGTCGGCGCGGCCAAGAACCATCGCCACCGCTCCTGATCCGAGGGTGAGGGTGGCGAACTCGTTCATCAACCCCGCTGCGGTGACGTCTGCTCCGCCCAGCCGGGCAATCGTCGCCTCCTGAACCGCACGCGCATCCTCGCCGTTGACAATCAGCGCGTGGTCGACCTGGCCGCACTCGATCATCGCGGAAGCGATCTGCATGCCGTCGACGAAGCCCAGGCACGCGTTCGTCACGTCGAAGTTGTGGCAGTGCGGTGCCAGGCTCAGGGCGTTATGCACCGACACGGCGCTGGAGGGCTCCAGATGTGCGCGGCTCACCGACGTGTTGATCAGCAGCCCGATGTCGTGCGCGTCCACACCGGAGGCGGCAAGGGCCTTCGCGCCAGCCATCGCCGCGCCGTCGAGGTACGTGATGCCGTCGGCCCACCAGCGGCGCTCCCGGATGCCAGCCAGCTGCTCGAGCAGCCCTGCCCGCAGCCCCACCCGTCGATAGGTCTCCTCGAGGCGCTCGTCAAGTTCGGCCGAGGTGACAACGCGCGGCGCATCCACCGCTTCCACCGCAAGGATCGACGTGTTCGATGAGCGGTGCAACCTCTTGCGCGCCATGCGTTCCTCTAACCATTGGGGGACGTCCGCCGCCAAGAACTACCCACGCAAGGCTGCCTGCAACCACGTCGTCCC
>JALYMZ010000209.1 GCA_030773435.1 Actinomycetota bacterium
CCTGGGCGAGCCCTTCGACTTCCTCACCTGGTTCGAGTACCCCCCTCAGCACGCGCCCGCGTTCGAGGAACTCGTCGCCCGGCTACGGCAGACCAGGGAGTGGGAGTTTGTCGAGCGCGAGGTGGACATCCGGCTCAACCGCCACGAATGAGCTCAGGAAGCGAGGCGAGTCTGTGCTCCCAGCAGCCCGGGCTCCCACCTCCTGACCGCGCCGCCCCTGTAGCAGGCCAGGCAGAGCGGCCGATACTGGAAGAAGGGCCAACACTTCTCGAACACGCGAACAGGCGGGACCCCTGCTTGGTTCGGTTTCGGCCATGCGCGCGCTCAAGTCGGGTCACACCACGAGTGACAGCATCCTGAGACGACTATCGCCAAGACGTTCGAGTTCTGGCGGCCCGCCGTCCGGCTCTTGACGGGTCATACGGCGGATTGTCTTGTAGATCGATTGTGAGTGGTAGTCGATGTCGCCCGATAGCACCTCCGCGGCGAGCTCATGTCGAGTGAAGGCGCCCCGGCCGGTTCGTTCGCGGATGCTCTCTGCAGCCCTCAGCAACTCCGTTCGGCACGTTCGACCGCCTTGCCGTCAAGCCTGCAGCTTCAGGACTGGGCCTTCGACCATCGGTAGCCGGTTCGTATCCGGTGGTCGGCGGAGGTGTCAGTCGATCCGGAGCGGCCCGCGGCGTACGGCGGCACGCATGGTGTCTCGGTCTTGCGCTGGCACGTACTCGACCCACCAGGTGGCTCCGGCCTCGGCGATCTCGCGCAGCCATGCGCGATCGCCGTGGCGGCGCTCACGCCCGCCGACGCAGATGTCGAAGGGACGATCGCCGGCGCCGGCGCGCAGGTCGCGCACCTGCTCGGGGCTCAGGTCGTGGGTTTCGGCGTGGTACAGGCAGGATCCGTCCCAGCGCTGTGCTCGCCGGGTGGGACCCGGGTGGGGGTAGCCACCTCCGACCCAGATCGGCACCCTCGGGCGTTGCACTGGTGCCGGGTGGAAGGTGACTTGGTCCACGTGGTAGTGCACGCCGGAGAATGCGAATGGCTCGCCGCTGAGCAAGCCGGCGAGGATTTCCAGGGCCTCGTCGAGCATCTGCGCCCGAACCCGTGGATCGCAGGTCTCACCGAACGCGGAGAAGCTCGCGTCGGCGAGGACATGCTCGCCAGTGTCGCCCAGGCCGACGCCGAGCACCGTCCGGCCGCTGGAGAGCTGATCGACGCCCGCCACCTCGCGGGCGACTTTCCAGGGGCGCCGGCGGCTGAGTGGGGTGACCATGGTGCCCAATCGGACTCGCTCGGTCTGGCAAGCAATCCCGGCCAACGCCACCCACGGGTCGCAGGTGGGGGCGCGTGGATCACCCTGAAAGCAGATGTAGTCCTCAACGAAGACCCCGTCCCACCCGGTCTGCTCGGCCGAGACGGCCAGCTCGACGACGAACGAAGGGTCGCCGCACTCGCCACCTGTGGGCAGCGCCAGTCCGTACTGCATTCACAACTCCAGGATCCTCGAGCGTCACCCCACAGTGACGCAGATCTCCTTGGTGCAGCAACATGCGGCGAGAGCCGGGGGCCAGGTGGCGACGGCACGCTGGTTTCCTGGACGCACGTCGGGCGATCGGGCACCGATATCGGTTCCGTCATACACTCGGGATGACACCAGCCTCGCCGTCTCCGGCCGTCACATGGCTCGAGGCACACCAGTCCAGCTGGGGTCCCGCGCTGATCGTGGCCGGGTGCTTCGTACCCGGTGGGACGACCACCATCGGCCTCAGCGCCGCGTGTTGACCTACCCCCTCGGATGATTCCTACTCTTCTCCCTCTTGGGTGCTCTGCTGTGGACCGGTTACGGCCTCGCCATCGCCCACCTCGGCCCTGCCGCCTTCCCCGACAACACCCGGGCCGGGTGCTCCTCGCCATCGTCCGGTTCAGCGCGTCTTGCTAACCCCCAGACGTCCGATCTGGGGTCTTCCTACTTTTCGGCGCGGGCTCTCAGCGGCCCAAATCCGACGTACGCCGCGAGGGCCGCGCAGCTCACGGCCATGAGCAGACCTGTACCACATTGCCGTGGTACGTTTCAGCATGAACGCTCTCACGGTGCTGGACGAGATCAACCGGCTGCTGGACGCGGACGACCGGGCGACCGTCAACACGTCCATGCGGCTGCCGGTGGTTCTGCGCCAGGCGGCGGCGCTCGCGGTTGAGCACCTTGGGGTTGCGCCGTCGACGACGACGCTGACGGCGTCTGCGCTCCGGCAGGCCCTGGAGACCGCAGTCATGAACGCGGCGTTGGAGGAGCACTACCACCGCCATCCGGACGCGCGGCCGTCGTTGGCCGAAGTGGCCTTGGCGTTGGCGGCACAGGACGGGTCGCCGTTGGCAGACCGACCAGAGCTGCTCCAGCGGGCCGCCGAAGAGGTGGTCGTGCGCCGTCCGGACGCGGACGCCGAGGATGTGCTGCTATGGGCGGAGGCCCAGCAAGCCGCGCTGCTATGAGGGCGGTCATCCTCGACACAGAAGCGGTCGCGGTGCTGGTCGACCCGGGCCACAGCAAACACAGGATGATGGTCGCTCACCTGGAGGGCCTGGCGAGTCGGGCTCGGCGGGGCGTTGCGGTGGTCGCGGTCGTCCCCACGGCGGCGCGGGTGGAGGCCGGCTGGGACCGTAGGACCCCCAGCGCAGCAGCGATCAACCGGTTCCGGGTCCACGACAGCCCCTTGCGCTCGTCCGAGGCGGACGTGGCCGCGGCGGTCCATGCCCGGACCGGCAAGGGTGTCGCCGACTCGCACATCGGCGCGGTCGTCCAGGGGGTCGCCGCCCACGATGACGTCGTGGTCCTCACCAGCGACCCCGACGACATGACCCTCGTAGCCAGCCCGAGGCGGATCACGGCCGTTCGCATCTGATTGACGCCGACATGCTCACAGGGGGGTTGACTCGGCTCGGAGACCGGCCTGCCGATTTGGGCAACCTGGCCACGACCCATGTGGCGTCGACTCGGCGAGCGAGGGGGTCCAGGCACAGGCCCGGCCGGCGCGGTCTCCGCAGGCCCACCTAGGGAGCCGAAGGATCCGCGCCGACCGGGCGCGAGCAGGTCGTCGTCCGGCCGTGGCCGGACGGTCAGCCGGTCAGCCGATCACCTGCTCCTGGGTCTGCGGGTTGAGGTGCGGCAGCCGCTTGGCGTGCGCCCGCGCCGAGTCCGCGAACAGCATCACGTCGAAGCCACGACCGGTGTCGTTGGTGTAGACGAAGCCGTTGTACCAGTACGACGACCACGTGTTGGCCCCATGCGGGTCGTTGTGGCCGAGCTCGACCGGAGCCGACCGGTTGGTGAAGTCGAACACCGTGGTCCCGCCGGAGTACGCCGCGGACACCCCGACGTACCGGCCCGCCATCGGCAGCACGTTGAAGTTGTGCATGGTGCAGCGGGCGACGTCGCCCTGGACCCGCGGGATCTTGAAGCGGCTCAGCGCCGTTTCCTGGGTGCTGCCGTCGAGGGTGTCCAGCGACGCGACGTCGTAGATCCAGATCGCGCCCAGCGTGTCCGGGTCACGCTCCCGGCAGCGCGGGGAGGTTCCACCGCCGGCCTCGTCACCGAACAGGACCGTCGTGCCGTCCCAGGTGAACGACGCGCTGTGGAAGAACTCGACATTGGGGTTGTGGACACGGCCGACCGTCGTCGGCATCTCGGGGTTGCTGATGTCCCAGATCTGCCCCTCGCCCATGCATGCGGCGGCGGCAAGGTCGACGGCGGTGAACACGCTGATGTCGTGGCAGCCGCGGAAGCCCGGGGTGTTGCGGTAGTCGTTGAGCGCGAAGCGCGGCTCGCTGGTGACGTGCGCGTTCTCCGGGCGGTCCAGCGGGACGTCGATGACCGAGATCTTGCTGTGCCCCTCACCGGAGCGGAAGCAGGAGTTGCCGTACGCCGACTCGGCCAGCTCCCCGGACGGGTACGACGCGACGTACACCAGGACCCGGCTGGGGTCCTCCTTGTCGGGTACCAGGGTGTGCGTATGCGAGCCGCAGTCGGTGGCGACGGCGCCGACGTACCGCGGCTGCGCCGGGTCGCGTACGTCGAAGATCCGCACGCCCTCGAAGCCGGGAGCCGTGCGCCCGGTGGCGTCGAGCGAACGGGGGCTGCCGCACTCCGGCCCGGTCAGCGGCGTGTCGATGGACAGGAACAGCAGTCCCTTCCACACCGAGATGTCGTGCTGTGCGCCGGGACAGGTGACGTCGCTGAGCACGACCGGGTTCTCCGGGTCGGCGATGTCGATCACCCGGAACCCGTCGTAGTTGCCGGCGTACGCGGTCTTGCCCCAGAACGCGAGGTCGGAGTTGCGGTAGGTCGGCACCGCGCTGGTCTTCGGAGCGCTGCCGAGGATCTTGAGGTTGTTGGTCCGACTCTCGGGGCTGGGTTCCCAGGTACCCCCGTGGTCGTCGTGCGCCGTGGCGGTCGTGCCGCCGGCGACGAGGCCGGTCACCGCGACGATGATCGCGGAGAGGCGCATGGCTTTGTGCATCGAGACGGTCCTTCCGGATCGGCGCCGGGTGTCGGCGCCACGCTGCGCGCATCCTTCCGGATTCTCGACGCACTTGCCAATACCCCGAAGCCGACGATCACCCCAGCGAGCGCTTGACGATGTCGGTGCTGATCACGAACCCGCCGTTCGGGTGCCGTGTCGTCGCGGTGGCGCAGCCGTCCACCAGCAGCCCCAGCACGTCCCGCCCCAGGCTGTGGTCCGGCCGGCCGGCGGAGCCCTCGGAGGCGACCTGCGCGCTCATCCGTACCTCCTCGTCGAGCACCCGGAACAGGCACGTCAGCATCGAACCGGGGGCGGCGCGGACCATCAGCGCTGAGCACACCTCGTCGACGGCCACCCGCAGGTCGGCGACCTCGTCCGCGCCGAAGCCGACGCGCCGGGCGAGGTCGGTGGCCAGGGCACGGATCACCGGCAGGTGCACCAGGTCTGCGGTGACCCACAGCTCGACGTCGTCGAACGGGTCCGGACGCCGTGACGTCGACTGCGCGGCAGGCATGCTCACGTCAACGACTCGCCTCCTCGGTGGCGGCGCCAGTTCGCAGCGGCACCGGTTCGCGCCCCTGGCCCATGCCCACCGGCGCGGCGGTCACACCTGCGATGCCTCAGTCGTGCCGCAGGATCACCCCGACGCCTCCCTCGAGCTCCAGCTGCTCGCCGGCCAGCACCACGTCGGCGGCTCCGGCCACCGCGGCGCGCGGCAACGCCTCGTCGGCGCGCTGCTCCGTGATGTCTGTCTCCCCGAGTGCCTTCAGGTCCTCGGCCTGGGTAGTGACCAGCATCGGGTTGGCGCCGGTCCACACCGTGCGATCACCAAGCGCGTCCGGGTCCACGAGCAATGCGTCGACGTTGGCCTCGGCCAGCAGCTCGCAGGCGCGCGCCACGCCCTGCCGGGCCAGGTGCGGCGGTCGCTCCAGCTCCGCGACGAAGCGGGTGCGCACCGCGTTGTCGGCATCGGCACGCACGAACCGCACCAACTCCTCGACCGCCGCGTCGAGGGCGTCCTCGTCGGTGCCGGCGGCCCGACCCCCGACCTCGACCTCGACGGCGCGCTGGGCGCTCTGCGGCGGCAGGGCGTCGCGCAGCGCCGCGCGCGACTGCACCTCGCCGGCGAGCACCAGCAGTCCCGCTCCGGTGCTGCGGATCAGGTGGCCGATCCGCTCCGCGGTCTCCTCAATGTTGCGCCGGACGGTCTCCTCGGCGGCGCGCTGCATCCGCAGGTGGGCCCAGCCGCCGCCCCCGACCTTGTGCACCGGGTGCTCGTCCAGGTCGAAGGAGTCCGCGTCGATGACGCGCCCACCGGCGTCCACCGCGCGCACGTTGGCCCCGATCTTGTCCACCACCACGAGCAGGTAGGGCACGCCGGGCCCGCCGAGCTCGACCAGCGGCAGCAGGAACGGCAGTGGCGACCATCGCACCACCGGCGTGGGCGGCGGTTCGGGCAGCTGCTCGTCGAGGAGCACGGTGTCGCCGGCCGCGATCAGTGCGTGACCACCCCGCCCGACGACGGGTGGGGCGTCCCGCACCGACGCGTCCAGCACGTCGATGGTGGCGTCGGACGCACCCTGGTCGCGCAGGGCGTCGACCACGGCGCGCCAGCGCAGGTCGCGCTCGTGCGCGCCGGCCTCGGTGTCCTGCGAGCTGTCGAAGTACGCCGAGGCGAACGGACCGGGTGTGGTGGTCAGGTCCTTGAGTCGTGTCGTCCTCACCTGGCAAGGCCTACCCCTCGCCGGGGCTGCTATGCGGCTGCGACTCGGCAAGGGCGGCGGGATTGACGCATCGCCGTGGGGGTAACCCGAGGAGTCGTCCGTCCTGCAACCCCCGGGAGTCACCATGACGGAGCAACCCGACGCTGACAACGTCCTCAACGACCTGTCGACCCCTGACCCGATGCCTGACACAGAACCGGACAACGCCGCGGAGGACCTCGACGAGGACCGTCTCGCCGTCGACCCGCTCGACGAGGGGATGGACCCCCCAGAGCGCTACTCCGGCGCCGACCGGTTCGGCACCACGCCGTGGGAGCAGGCGCACGGT
Source organism: Actinomycetota bacterium (assembly GCA_030773435.1). GTDB lineage: Bacteria > Actinomycetota > Actinomycetes > Propionibacteriales > Nocardioidaceae > JALYMZ01. The sequence goes on from JALYMZ010000209.1 coordinate 6,570, forward strand.
CAGGACCTCGAGCACCGGCTGCGCGAAGAGCAGCCGGACATCACTGACCCGGATCTGGAGGGACCGAGCGGCGCGGGTGCCGCTGCCCCCGCAGGCGGCGGCTCCGAGCCCGACGAGGGCAGGTCGCAGGCGGCCGACGAGCAGCTGGAGGAGATCATCGACGACTCCGGAAGCCGTCATCAGGTGGAGCCCGACCCTGACGACTACGCCGTCGAGGTGGGGAGGTCGGCCGACGAGGCCGGCGGGTCCGTGGCGGACACCATGCGAACCCCCGAGAACCAGCACCCGGAGGACACCGACGAGTGAGGGCTCAGTCCGGCGAGTGAGGCTCAATCCCGCGCCGGGTCGGCACCCGGCAACCCGGACAGGGCGTCCTCGACCGACCGCAGCACCGGCAGGCTGCTGGTCAGACCCGTCACCTCCAGAGGCCGCAGCACCACGTGGGTCGAGGCCACCAGGCGCAGCTCGACGTCGTGCGCCTGCGCCCACTCCTGGGCCTTGATCACCGCAGCGAGCCCAGCCGATCCGATGAACGTCACGGTGGACAGGTCGATCACCGCGCCGCGCGTCCCGTCGACCGTGCAGCTGGTGATGGCGTGCTCGAGGTGCTCCGCAGTGAGCAGGTCCAGCGGGCCGACGACCCGCAGCAGGACGCTACCGCTGGTGGGGGTCTGCACACCGATGTGCAGGCGGTCGTGGTCGGCCGGGTCGTCGGTCGGGGGTCCCGCCGGCTGCATCCACCGGATCGGCGCGGCTTCCAGTCGGGCGTCGCGTTCTCGCCTGCCCGCCGCGTTCAAACCGGCACCTCCGACTGGTCAGCAGGGCTCCGGGCGCCACCTTAGCCCGCGGCGGCGGACCGGAACAGGTCGCTGCCGCAGCGTGCGGTTGTCCCGGCACAGCGTGGGTACGCCGCAGGCACCGGGGCGGAGCTCGAAGGTGACAGAGGAGGCGATCATGCGGCAGAGGGTCAAGGTGCTGTCGATGGGGACGGGAGAGTACGCCGCGGAGGTCACCGAGGGCGAGAACACGACGCACCACCGCGTCATCGTGTCCGACGGCCTGCTCGACGACCTCGGGGCGGAGCCCGACGACGGCGTACGGATCGTGGAAGCGGCCCTGCACGGGCTGCTCGACCGAGAACCGGGCACCGCGATCGAGCACGACGTCAACCTCGACCGGGCACTGCGGGAGCGGCCTGAGCTGTTCGACGAGATCCGGGCCAGCCTGCCCTGAGCCGGCCCTAGCCGGACGCGGCGTCAGCTCGGAGCCGACGCGGCGTCAGGGGCGCCGCCAGCTGCCGTCGCCGAGGTCGCCGCTCGCCTGCGGGCCCATCACCAGCATGCCGCCGTCGACGACGTACGACGCGGCGGTGACGTAGCCCGCTGCCGGGCTGGCGAGGAACGCGACCACCGCGGCCACCTCGTGGGCGTGACCCGGACGCCCCAGCGGCACGCCGGGCCGGTCCTCAGTGCGCGGGTCGGTGTCGGTCTGCCCCGTCATTGGGGTGCTGATCTCTCCCGGCGCCACGGAGTTGACCGTGATCCCGTGCTGGGCCAGCTCGATCGCCAGCACCTTGGTCACCATGCCCAGCCCGGCCTTGGCGACGCAGTACGGTGCGGCGCCGACCCGCGGGGCGTGCTCGTGCACGCTGGTGACGTTGACGATCCGGCCACCGCGCCCGGCTGCGACCATGCGGCGGGCGGCGTGCTGGCAGCACAGGAACGCGCCGTCGAGGTCCACCGACAGCACGTCGCGCCAGCGGTTGAAGCCGATGTCGAGGGCCGCCTCGTCGGTGCCGCTGCCCGAGCAGTTCACCAGCACGTCGACGCCGCCGAGCTCGTCGGCCAGCTCGTCCACGACCTCGGCGGCGGCGGGTAGCCGGGCCAGGTCGAGGTGCCGCACTGCCGCCCGACGGCCGAGCCCGGTCACCTCGGCGGCGGTGCCGTCGGCGCCCTCGGCGTCCCGGTTGTAGGTGACGCCCACGTCGAGGCCGTCGCGGGCGAGCGCGACTGCGACGGCGCGGCCGATGCCGGAGTCCGAGCCGGTGACGATGGCGGTCCGCGGCTGCGTCTCGTGCGGCGGCTGCGAACCGGCGGTGGCGGCGGCGGTCATGCGACGCGGCGTACCCGGTCGAGCCGGTGGTACACGCTCACCTGCGGGAGGTGCAGCACCACCTCTCGGGGCACGCGGCGGCGACAACGGCGACCGCGGCTTACCCTGTCCGCGTGCCGCACGGCGACCGGAGCGCGACCGCGTGAGCGGCTGGCTGGGCCACCCGGTGCGGCTGGTGCCGCTGGCATTCCTCGTTGCGATCGCGGTCGGCGCTGTGCTGCTCATGCTGCCGGTCGCGCACCGCGACGACGGTGCGGTGCTGCTGCCGGCGCTCTTCACCTCGGTCTCGTCGGTCTGCGTCACCGGCTTGACCACCGTCGACACCGCTGAGCACTGGACACCGTTCGGGCAGGCGGTGATCCTCGGGCTGGTCCAGGTCGGCGGCTTCGGGATCATGACGCTGGCCACGCTGCTCGGGCTGCTGATGACGGGCCGGCTGGGGCTGCGTGGCACGCTGACGGCCCAGGTCGAGACCCATGCCGTGAACCTCGGCGACGTTCGCTCGGTGCTGCGTCGGGTCGCCGTGACCATGGCCAGCTTCGAGGCCGTGGTGGCAGTGGTGCTGACCGCGCGGTTCCGGGCGGCGTACGACGACGGCCTCGCGACCGCGGCCTGGCACGGGCTCTTCCACGCCGTGTCGGCGTTCAACAACGCCGGCTTCGCGCTCTACAGCGACAACCTGATCGGTTTCGTCGGCGACCCGTGGGTCATGCTGCCGATCTCCGCGGCGGTCGTCGCCGGCGGCATCGGGTTTCCGGTGCTGGCCGAGTTGTTCAGGCATCTCGGCCGCCCGACCCGCTGGAGCGTCCATACCCGGATCACGGTGTGGGGCACGGCGTTGCTGCTGGTCGTCGGCATCGGCAGCTTCCTGCTCTTCGAGTGGGGCAATGCCGGCACCATCGGCGGCCTCGGCGCGGGCGAGAAGGTGGTGGCCGGGGTGACGGGCGGGGTGATGCCGCGCACCGCGGGGTTCAACAGCGTCGACTACGCGCAGATCACGCCGGAGACGATGTCCATCCAGTACGTGCTGATGTTCATCGGCGGCGGCAGCGCCGGCACCGCCGGAGGCATCAAAGTGACGACTTTCTTCCTGCTCGCCTACGTCATCTGGGCCGAGGTACAGGCTGAGCGCGACGTGGTCGTGGGGCACCGGCGGGTCGGCTCGGCGGCGACCCGGCAGGCGCTGTCGGTCGCGCTGCTCGGCGTCGCCGTCGTGGCGGCGGGCACGCTGGCGATCCTCGTGGTCACCGACCTCGCGCTGGACGTGGTGCTGTTCGAGGCGATCTCGGCGTTCGCGACCGTGGGCCTGTCCGTCGGGATCACGCCCTCCTTGCCGTGGTCGGCCCAGGTCGTACTCATGCTGTTGATGTTCGTCGGCCGGGTGGGCACGATCACCGTCGCGTCGGCGTTCGCGATGCGCAGCCGGCACCGCCTGTACCACCTCCCTGAGGAGCGACCGATCGTTGGCTAGGCCCTTCAGCTCCCGTGGCGACGCCGAGCCGGTGCTGGTCATCGGCCTCGGCCGGTTCGGCACGTCGGTCGCCATGTCGCTGCTGCGGCTGGGTCACGAGGTGATGGCCATCGACGAGGACGACGCGCTGGTGCAGAAGTGGGCCGACGAGCTGACCTACGTGGCGCAGGCCGACTCCACCGACGAGGAGGCGCTGCAGCAGCTCGGCGTGGCGTCGTTCTCCCGTGCCGTCGTGGGTATCGGGACCGACGTCGAGGCCAGCGTGCTCACGGTGCTGGCGCTGGTGGAGCTCGGCGTGCGGGAGGTCTGGGCCAAGGCGATCAGCGCCAAGCACGGCCAAATTTTGCAGCGCGTCGGCGCCCACCACGTCGTGTATCCCGAGACCGCGATGGGGGAGCGGGTCGCGCACATGGTGACGGGCGCGATGATCGACTACATCGAGTTCGAGGACGGCTTCGCGATCGCGCGCACGAAGGCGCCGGCCGAGGCGCTGGACAGGTCGCTGGCCGAGGCGGCGCTGCGCTCGAAGTACGGCGTCACGGTGGTCGGGGTCAAGCGGGTCGGTGCGGACTTCACCTACGCCCGCCCGGAGACCGTGGTCCACCCGCGCGACCAGCTGATCGTGTCGGGGCCTACCGCACAGGTGGAGAGGTTCTGCGCGCTGAACCATCTGGGCTGACCAAAGGCCGCTGCGTTGTGATCGGCGCTGGGTGAGCCGCCGGTTTCCGCCTCTCCCCAGGGCGTGCCCGCCGTGGGTCGTGGTTGTCGGTGGGCTGGTCTATTGTCGAAGACATGTTCGATCCGGTGGCGGTGGACGCGATGGCGCCGGGTGCGGCGCTGGGCCAGGCGCTGCTGGAGGTGGAGCCGGCCGATTTGGGCGGCGAGGAGCTGGTGGTGTGGTTGCGGGCGGCGCAGCGGCAGGAGGGGTGGGCGGAGGCGCGACGGATGCAGATGCTGGCCCGTTACGCCGAGGCC
>JALYMZ010000210.1 GCA_030773435.1 Actinomycetota bacterium
GCAGGCTGCATGCCGATGAGGACGCCGTCGCGCACCGAGCGCACGTAGCGGGCGAGCTCCAGGTCGGCGTACAAACTCTGCTGTCCCTGCGTTGAGTCCTGCGCGTCCTCCACCGCGTCCGGCGGTCTAACGGTGCAGGGCCCGGCCACACCCACACCCGCGAGTTGGTGGCATCGGTCGTCAACCAGCGTCCGCACCGGGACGTCGAGGGGCAAGCCATGCATCGGCTCTGCGATACGATCCCGTACCGACACGAGCTCGACGTCATGGCGTTCCGCGAGGTCGCCGGCGAGGTTGAGTGCCACCCGGAGCGCCCCGCCTCCTCGCCCGTAGAGGTCGCGTAGCAGGAAGCGGATCTTCATCGCGCGCCGCCGACGTCCCGGCTCCCGACGCGGGCCACGGCCCGTGTCTGGTAAGGGTCGGTGGAAAGGTGGGTCACACCTGCCGTCCGCACATCGACGAGCGTAGTGCTCCATGCCCTCCACGGCCCGGGTCTCGACCCGCGTGTCGGCACGGCGGTTAACCCTGCTGGGCCCCTCTCCTCTGCCGCGAGCTGAGGGCGGCCGTCACAGCTTGCTGGCGTAGTCGTCCAGAAGGGCGGCCAGCCGCTCGTCGTCACGATCCACCGCCGGGATGAGCAGCTCCTGCACGATGTCGGCAAGCTCCGCCAGCCGCCGGTTCAGCAGCCGCTGCTCCTGCACCTCCTGCTCGAGCTCGTTCACCCGCCGGCGCAGGGCGGCCAGCTGCCGGTCCAGCTTGTCGGGCGTCGCTCTGGAGGGCACCTGGCTGGCCCCCTCTCCGGCACCGGTCCCCCTGGCCCGCTGGGCCACCGACCGCGCCAGCCGGCGGCCACGATCCTTCACCTGCTGCTTCATCGCGACCACTCCAAGCCGAGTCGACACACCCCTGACCTCCCGCCGCCGGAGGGCCTCGGACCGCTGACGAGCTCGCGATGCACCACCGTGGCGCCATGCGCACGGGCCTCGCGCACGACCTGGTTCGGCTTCAGTCCAGCGACGCTCTGCGTCTTTCCTGCGGTCTCCGCCTGCTTCGCGGAGACGGCGAACTCCACGTAGCAGCGGCCACCGTTGCGCAGCGCCATCGCGGCCAGCCTCCAGAACGCGTCGCGGCCGTCGGCCCGCAGATCGTCGAAGAGCCGCCGGGCGTACACCAGCCGAGGCCCGGGCGCGCGAGCGATCTGCGCACCCACCACCAGGGACTGGCGCAGCGAGTACAGGTCGCACATGCGGAAGTCGGCGTCCGCCTGCTGCCTCCCCGCCGCCGTCGCCGCCTTCTTCAGAGCTGCTCGGGAGAAATCCAGGCCGAGCACCCGCCAACCCGCCGCGGCGAAGAAGACGGCGTCCCGACCGGTGCCGCAACCGACGTCGACCACCTGGCCTACGGCCTCCTCCCGGTCCACGACCCACCGAGCGAACGCCGAGGCCTCACCGCCGGCTGGCGATTTGCTGTGCAGCTTGTTCCAGTCGTTGCGCTGGCGCCGCTCCCCGAGCCACCCGTAGATGCGCCGACGGGTCCGCCGAGCCTTGGAGAACGTGAAGGCGGGGTTGGGGATGCGCCAGTCCTTGCCGTACGCCGCCTCCAGCAGCACCTCGGGACGCGCCGGCACCGGCATCGTCCTGCCCTCGAACTGGCACTCCCCGAGCGGCACGAACACCGACTCGTCGCCCTCGGTGTCGACGTCGTGTGCCTGGTAGAGGCGTCCGTTCACCGCGAAGCAGGCGAAGACGTCGAGGTTGCGGCTGGTTCCGTCTATCTGGGGGAGGAAGAGGGCGAGGAAGCCACCGTTCTGCCAGAGCACCTTGTAGCCCTGCTTCCGCAGCACCCTCTCGACCCGAAACCCCTCACGTATGACGTCGGCCGGGTGGTGATACGCGCTGAGGTAGCCGAGGTCCACGTCGACGTCGTGTCCGATGAACTTGCCGGTGCGCATCGCCCCCAGCAGAGAGCCGTAACAGAGAAACGCCGGCAGGCCACAGTCGTCACGGAGGACCGACAGCACCTCCTCGACCTGGTCCAGGTAACCCTCGAGGACGGCGCGGTCCACGTGCGCGAAGGGTCGGTTCAACCGCCCCCACTTCGTGATCGCCAACGGGTTGCCGGCGGCGTCGACGAGGCGGATCGGCTTGTCGCTGCCGCCGAAGGATCGGTCGACGGCGAGGATCTCGCGGCCCGTGGAATGCTCCAGCACCGACAACGTCGTCCGGCCGACCAAGCGTCGACGCAGCGGCACCGGCCAGCTGACATGTCGGAGCCCGTCGGCGGCAACCGGGTGCTCACCGCTCGAGAACGACCACACTCGCCGGCCGTCGAAGGCGACATCGAGCACGACGTCGTCCTCGACGGCCAGGTGCAGCCCGTCGTCATCCACCCCGGCAGTCGTCATCCGACCCAGGCCTCCTCCCTTCCGGTCGCCCTTCGTCACCGGCGCACCCGGCGGTACACGGCTCGGACTGTACGCACCGCAGTGTTGTCGTGCGCAGTGGCCCACCGGCGCACCCGTGCCAGCGTGGTGGTGCTGTACGCCGGAGGGGGCCGCAGCGCCAGCTGCTTCTCAGCGCGACGTGCTCTTCCTCGCCACTGGTCTCGGTCGCGCGTCATCGACAGCATGTCGCGCACCATCTGCTCGATCGCGACGACGGCGACCTCCACCAGCTCCTCGTCGGTGACGTCCGCGGGGTTCGGCACCGGCGCCGGCGGCTCCGGCGGGATCAGCTCCTGCAGGTCGCCGACGACGTCGTAGCCGGCCTCGCGCACGGAACGCACCGCCTCGACCGACCTGGCCCGCAGTGCCCGTGCATGGTGCTCGCGCACACCGAACCGTTCACCGCCCTGCGGCACGAGGACTTCGTGACCCAGGTACTGACGCACCCAGCGGTACCGGTTGGGCCCTTCGAGCAGCGGCCCCGACAGGTGCGGCTTGACCCGGTGCATGAGCGCCGCCTGCCGCACCCCCAAAGACTCGTTGCCGAAGGCCACGTCGAGCTCACACGAGCTCGGGTCGATGCCCAGCACGGTGCACCACCGTTGCCACAGAAGGTCACGTGGCGCACCGGGCGGCGGAACCGTGACGACGTGGACACATGCGGGTTCGACGGTGCGGGCCCACCGCTGCAGGATCGCCGCCATGTCCTGGGTCACCCAGCTCCACGGGCCGGTCACCTGGTTGCGCAACGTGCGGTCCATGAACTCGTCCAGGCTGGCGTCCGCCCGCATCTTCAACGCTTCCTGCCACACAGCGGGGAACTGGCGCACGTAGTCGCGAGCCGTGAAGACGAGGTGCACGTCGGCAGGGCGGAGCCGTTCGATCGCGCGCTCAGCCTGTTCTGCGGTCGCGGCCCCGAAGAACTCGTGGCTGATGAGGCCGGTGTGTGGCCACTCGTCGATCGCCGACGCCAGCCGCTCCCAGGAGGCTCCGGCTCCCCGCACCCGTCGATTGTGCAGGCCCCGCACCACCTCGCTCGCGCGGAAGTGGTCCATCCGGCTGTCCCCGGGATACAGGACGCCCTGCTCCCTGAGTCGTGGGCGGTTGTGCCACATGACGGTCTGTAAGAACGTCGTACCGGTCTTCGGCGCACCGATGTGAAAGACCACGCGCCGGGCCAAGGATCCTCCTGCTTCGCCAGCCGGGATGGCGGCACAGTACTACACCGCCGTACCGGTAACCTGTCGCGCGTCGCGGGTGTGAATGCGTAGATCGCGCCCACCACGGGTGGTGAGCACAGAGAGAAGACGATGATCGGAATGGTCCTGGCCGCGGGGGCCGGACGACGCCTACGGCCCTACACGGACGCTCTGCCCAAGACCCTGGTCCCGGTCGTCGGTGACACCACGATCCTCGACATCGCACTCGCCAACCTCGCCGCCGTCGACCTGCGAGACGTCCTCGTCGTGGTGGGTTACGCCACCGAGGCGGTGGAGCAGCGCCGACGACAGCTGGAGCAGCGGCACGGCGTCCGGCTCACCCTCGTGCACAACGACAAGGCCGAGGTCTGGAACAACGCGTATTCCATGTGGGTGGCGCGAGACCAGATGGCCGACGGCGTCCTGATGGTCAACGGCGACACCGTGCACCCGGTCTCGGTCGAGGAGACCCTCCTGGCCGCCCGCGGCCCCGGAGTCCTGATCGCGGTCGACACCGACAAGCCGCTGGGCGAGGAGGAGATGAAGGTGACGGTCGACGACGACCACGCGCTGAAGAGGATCACCAAGCGGATGGACCCCGAGCAGGCGTACGGCGAGTACATCGGGGCTAGCCTGATCGAGGCCGAGGCCGTTCCCTCGCTGGTCTCGGCGCTGCGAGCGACGTGGGAACGTGACCCCGACCTGTACTACGAGGACGGCTACCAGGAGCTGGTGGACCGCGGGGGGCACGTCGGCATCGCGCCCATCCCCGCCGCCACGGCATGGGTCGAGGTCGACGACCCCCGGGACCTGGAGAAGGCGCGGGAGATCGCATGCCGCTACTAGCGCGCATGTTGGCCAGCCCCCTCGTCGTCGACATCCGGCGCGGGGCGGTGGAACGGCTGGCCGACCTGCTCACCGAACGCCACATCTCCGCGGACGGCACCGTGCTGGTCGCCGTAGGCCCGGGCACGGGGGAGCAGATCTGGGCTGCGGTCGGTCCGGCGCTGCCCAAGGCGCGCGTCTTCACCGTCTCCGACGCCAGCCTGCAGTCGGCCGGCGAGCTGCAGGAGGTACTGCGCGAGCGGAGCTTCGACGCGCTGGTCGGCATCGGCGGGGGTCGCACGATCGACGTCGCCAAGTACGCCGCGACCCGCGCCGCGGTGCCCATGGTGGCGGTGGCGACCAACCTCGCCCACGACGGCATCTGCTCTCCGGTGGCGTCCTTGACCCACCCCGGCGGCAAGGGCTCCTTCGGAGTCTCCATGCCACTCGCGGTGGTCGTCGACCTCGACTACGTCCGCGCGGCGCCACCGCAGCTCGTCCGCTCCGGGATCGGCGACGCCGTGAGCAACCTGTCCGCCATCGAGGACTGGCAGCTGGCCGAGCGGGAGCGCGGCGAACCGTTGGACGGCCTGGCCGTCACTTTCGCTCGCACCGCGGCGGAGGCTGTGCTGCACCGCGGCGACGGCATCGACGACGACGACTTCCTGATCGCGTTGGCGGAGGCGCTCGTGCTGTCGGGGATGGCGATGTCCGTCGCCGGAACCTCACGGCCCTGCAGCGGCGCGTGCCACGAGTTCATCCACGCCGTGGACCTGCTCTACCCCGGCGTCTACCACCACGGCGAGCTCGCCGGCATCGGAGCCCTGTTCGCGTACTTCCTGCGCGACGGCCACACCCGCTTCGACCAGATCGCCGGCTGCCTGCACCAGCACGGGTTGCCTCGCACCCCAGACGACATCGGCTTGTCGGTCGACGAGTTCGTCGCCGCGGTGCTCAAGGCGCCCTCGACCCGGCCGGACCGCTACACGATCCTCGAGCATCTCGACCTCGACGAGCAGCGCGCACACAAGTACGTCGAGGGGTACCTGCAGCGGCTCGGCTGACACACGCCGCGGCAGGTCGCGATCACAGCCCCCATGCCGCGGTCAGAGGGGCTGCACCGCCCGCGCCGGGCGGCGCACGATCCGGCTTACCCGCGCGGGCGGGATCTTCGGTCGCCGGTCGGCGGTCAGCAGCCCGTTCTGCTCCTGGCCGGTGTCGCTCAGCTGGGTGTAGCAGAAGCCCGCCAGCGCCGAGCTGTCGAGCACCGCGTCGACCAGCTCCTGGAGGCGGTCGGCGAAGCCCTCCACGGACTCCACGCTGGAGTAGCCCCACCCGCCGCGGTCGTCGGACGAGACGACACGGATGCCGCCGAACTCGGTCAGCATCACCGGCTGTCCGGCGTCGGCGTCGTCGTCGAGCAGGATCCGGCGCCGCGCCGGCCGCCCTCGGTGCAGCATCTCCTCGAGCCGTGCCCGGTCGCCGTAGCGGGCCCGCAGCTGGGAGCCGCGCGCCGCGTAGTCGTGCACGGTCCAGATGTCGCTCACGGTGTGTTCCCAACCGTCGTTGGAGATGACCGGTCGGTGCGGGTCAACGGCCTTGGTCAGGTGGTAGATCGCGGTGGCGAAGCTGCGCTGTGCCGGGTCGGTGGCGATGTCGTACACGCCCCAGCTCTCGTTGATCGGCACCCAGGTGACGATGCAGGGATGGCTGCGGTCCCGGCGCAGCACCTCCAGCCACTCGGTGGTCGACCGACGTACCGCCTGCTGGTCGAACACGTAGGCGCTGGGCATCTCACCCCACACGAGCAGCCCGAGCCGGTCGCACCAGTACAGGAAGCGGGGGTCCTCGACCTTCTGGTGCACGCGCACCGCGTTGAAGCCGAGGGACTTGATGACCTCGACCTCGCGGCGCAGCGCGTCTGCGTCCGGGGCGGCGAGGTGCGACTCGGACCAGTAGCCCTGCGTCAGCACCCCGCGCAGGTAGTAGGGCAGGCCGTTGAGCAGGAACCGGCCGTCGCCGGTGCCGACCGTGCGCAGCCCCAGATAGCTGGTGACCCGGTCCACCCTGGTGGTCTCGTGCAGCAGCTCCACGTCGGCGTCGACCAGGGTCGGCGACCGCGGCGCCCACAGCAACCGCTCCGCGGCCTGCGGGTGTCGCAGCGCCGGGACGGCCACCTCGACGACCGTGTCCCGATCCGCGACGCGGACGCTCTGCTCGGCGAGCGTCTCGGCGCCGAACCGCAAGGTGAGCCGCAGCGTCAGCGGGACCGGCGGCGCGCGGTTGAGCCCGAGCTCGAGACGCACCCTCCCCGCCGGGATCTCCGGCACCCACTGCAGCTCGACGATGTGCGTGGCCGGCACGGGTTCCAGCCAGACCGGTTGCCAGATGCCGGTGCTGCGGTGGTACCAGATCAGGTGGGGCTCCGGCTCCCAGTCCTGTTTGCCCCGTGGCTGGCTGACGTCGCCGGCGTGGTCCTCGGCACGTACGACGACGACCGCGGGACCGCCCGGCTGGCCCAGCGCGTCCGTCACGTCGCAGGTGAACGGTGTGTGTCCACCTTCGTGTTCCCCCACCACGGTGCCGTCGACCCAGACCCGGGCGCGGTAGTCGACCGCGCCGAAGTGCAGCAGCAGACGCTCCCCGTTGCGAAGATCGGGGATCGGCAGCGTGCGGCGGTACCACACCACCGGGTGGTAGCTCGGGTCGTGTACGCCGCTGAGCTTGGACTCCGGCGGGTAGGGCACCACGATGGTGCGGTCGAAGGGGTCCGTGGACGTCTGCCAGTGCGCGCTGAGCCCCACGTCGTCGTCGTCGTAGGCGAAGCCCCACTCGCCACCGAGGTCGACCCACGTGTCGCGCACCATCTGCGGACGCGGGTGAACCGCGCCTGGTGTCCCGCTCATGCGTTCGCTCTCATCGCTCGCTGGGTGGTGGCTTGCGGTGCCCGGACGGTATCGCAGCACGCCACCTGCGGGCGCACCGGGTCACCGGGCCAGGGCGCCGCCCTCGTCAGTCGGGGACGGTCTCGGCGGGGGTCTCCCGGCGTACGGCGACGACGACGGCCAGCCCGGCCAGCAGCAGCACCAGCCCCACGTAAATCCCCCACTGCGGCGACTGGCCCAGGAACCAGCCGGCCAGCAGGGCCGCACCTGGCACCTCCAGCAGGATGACCAGCGACACCACGGTCGGCGACACGGTGTCCAGCAGGTGGTTGAACACCGAATGGCCGAGCAGCTGCGCGGCCACGGTCACCCCGAGCAGCCGCCACCAGTCGGCCGCGTCGTAGCCTCCGAGTGCCGATCCGGACACTACGCACGCCGCCAGCAGCACGACCGCGCACGTGCCGTAGCACAGCAGCGTGTAGACGGTGGTGTCGGTGCGCTGCCGCACGGTGCCGCCGACGAGCACGTACACCGCCGCGGCCACGCCGCCGACCAGCGCCAGCACGTCGCCGAGCAGCGCCTCGGCGGACACGGTGACGTCGACGCCGGTGACCACGACGACGCCGAGCAGGCACAGCGCCAGCCCGACGCCAACCCCGGCGGATGGGCGTTCGCCGCGAGCCCAGGCCAGCAGCACCACCCAGCCGGCCTGCAGCGACACCAGCGCGGTCGCCGCGGCCACCGACGTGAGCCGTAGCGACGAGACCCAGGTGGCGAAGTGCACGGCCAGCGCGAGCGCCGCGACCCCGATCAGCCGCAGCTCGCCGAAGGTCAGTCGGCGCATCGCCGCCCGGTGACCCAGGGCGGCCACCGGCAGGATCGCCGCCGTGCCGAGCGCGTTGCGCCAGAACGCCACCGCCAGCGCGGGCGCCGCCATCGCCGCCATCAGCGGCCCCGACATCGACACACCCACGACCCCGACGGCCATGAGCGCCACGTCGACGGCGGCTGGGCGGGGTGCGGGCATGGCGGCCATCCTGCCCAGGGCGCCGGCGGCGGCCCGCGGCAGGTTCGTGTGGCAGGCTCGGGGGGTGGAAGACGCCGGGCTGACCGACGCCGGGCTGACCGACGCCGTGCTGGCGGCGGTGGTCGACGAGGTGATGAAGAAGTCGGGCGTGTGCTGGCTGCGGTACCCCGGCTCGGAGCGCGAACGCCCCGTGTGGCAGGTGTGGCGGGACGGCTCGGCGTACGTCGTCTCCGGCGGCCCCGAGCAGCCGCTGCCCGGCATCGACCAGGTCGACCAGGCCGTCGTCGTGACGCGCAGCAGGGACAGCCGCGAGCGGGTACTGGCCTGGCGGGCCCACGTCACCCGGCTGGCGCCCGGCGACCAGGAGTACGACGACGCGGTCCGCGCGCTGCTCGCCGACCGGCTCAACCTGGAGGACTTCGACGAGACCCGCCGGACCTGGGCCGAGCGGTGCACCGTCACCCGGTTGGAGCCGACCGGGGTCGTCGAGGAGTACCCGGGGGCGCTCCCGGACGGCGACTTGGCGCAGGTGCCCCCCGCCACACCGGCCACCACCCGCGGTGCGCTGCCGCGGGTGCTGCACAAGCG
>JALYMZ010000211.1 GCA_030773435.1 Actinomycetota bacterium
GCGATGGTCGCGGTCTTGCCGGTGCCGGTCGCGCCGAGCAGGACGATGTCGCGCTGCCCGGCCTGCACCCGGCGCTCGAGGTCGTCGATCGCGGCCGGCTGGTCCCCGGACGGCTGGTAGTCCGCGACGACCTCGAACGGCGCCACCTTGCGCTGCAAGTCGGTGACCGGTCTCATGGCGTCCACGGTACGGCGCGCCGCCGACGGGCCGGACCGGAACCGGGACGTTGCCCCTCGCCCCAACGCGCGGCGGCATGACACACGTTGTCCACAATCTCGATGAAGGATCCGCTCGAACCGTCACCAAGAAGGCTACGAGGATAGAGCCGAGCGGCCGGGGAAGAGCTTCAACTACTTCGTCAGGATCTTCCATGTCAGATGCACTGCATTTCACGGTTGCTGGGTTATCGACACCGATCGGCAGCCACCCTGCGTCTGCTCCCAGTTCAGAACCGTTCGAGTCCTCGACGCGCGCCGTTACTGCGGAGGCTGTGTCACGCGTCACGGCCCTGCACACCCCAAACGACGGTAGCCGCTGACGCGTCAAGTAAACTCTCTGCAACATTGAAGCCCATGCCGGGATGGACTTGTTCGACGCCCAAATCGATGTCGATCGATCTCTCGATTTGTCCGTAAGTGAAGATCATTCTCACGACGGAGTCGGTGATCGTTAATCCGCGTACGTCCCAAGCTGTCCCAAGGTATCCGAACTCGTCGTACTCCGAGCCGAGGATGTACACGAGTTCCGCCCAGCGAACATGGGGGTTAGTGGTGAGGGGGTTCCACGATGGCGGGCCATCGAGGTCGTCCGGCGGAACGAACTCGGGCGAGCACGAGCATAGAGCATCGAATATGGCGTGTCGATCCGCTGACACCCGGACGAGCAGGCGCTGGTGATCCAACGACAATCGCACAACATTTCGGTCGAAGACAACGGCCGTAACAACGGGAGTATACCTATCCGCGTTCGTGCGAAGGATAGCCGACAGTTCCTTGAGAAACCGCGATCTTGACTGTGACAACGGTCGATTGCAAGGATCGATCACCGGCGCTCCTTCAAGGATCGACCGTGAGCAGCGGCCGCGCGCTGAAGGCGGGTGGCCGGTCTCACGGGTCCACGGTAGGCGCCCCGCGATGGGCAGGAACCGGCGGTGCCGCTGCTGCGTCCATTCGCCTTACCCCCGATTGGGCCACCCGAGTCGGCGGCGACCGGATGCTGCTTACGGTCCGGGTGTGGAACTGCGTTTCCGGGCCCCTCGACTAGGTGGCCGTCGCCGACGCGCTCGTCCAGGCGCAAATCGCTCGCCCGCCGAGACGCGCGCACCGTAGTCTCGGGGCGCCATGGGGCGGATGCACGAAGCGGAAGTAGGCGTCACCGAACCGATGGTGCGCCGCCTTCTGGCTGCCCAGTTCCCCCAGTGGGCCTACCTGCCGCTGCGGCGCGTCGCCGAGTCGGGCACCGACCATGCGCTGTTCCGGCTCGGGGACCACCTGGTTGCCCGGCTGCCGCGAATTGGCTGGGCCGACGGCCAGTCGGCGCTGGAAGCCGAATGGCTGCCGCGGCTGGCTGACCAGCTGCCGCTGGCGGTGTCGATACCGGTCGCGCTCGGGAAGCCTGACGACGTTTATCCGTTCTCGTGGTCGGTCAACCCGTGGCTCCCCGGCCACCAGCTCGACCCGGCCGCGGTCAACCCCACGCAACTCGCCGTCGACCTGGCGGAGTTCGTGCGCGCACTGCAAGGCTGCGACCCCACCGGTGCGACCCGGTTCGGATCCCGCGGCCACCCCCTCGACCACGCTGAACGCGACCGCAGCACGCGGGCCGCATTGGCCGCGGCAGCGGATCTCGTCGACGCGCCGGCCGCACTCACCGTCTGGGAGTTGGCGCAGGCAGCTCCGCCCTGGAGCGGCCCACCTGCCTGGTTCCACGGCGACCTGATCGAAGGCAACCTGCTGATGCGCGACGGGCGGCTCAGCGCCATCCTCGACTGGGGAACGTTCGGGGTAGGGGACCCGGCATGTGAGCTGGCCGCCGCATGGGATCTGCTGGACCGCCGCTCGCGGGCGGTCTTTCGCAAGATCGTCGACTGCGACGACGCCACGTGGGAACGCGGCCGGGCCTGGGCGGTGTCCCTGGGCGCCATCGGCATCCCGTACTACCGCGACACGGTGCCTGCGTTTGCTGAGCGGGGTGTCAGGATGATCGAAGCCGTACTCAGCGATCCGTGACCCGTCGTGGAAATCAGCCGGCGCGGCCCGTCCAACCCCCCACGAACAGCAGCGCCACCAGCGCGGCCGGGGCGATCGCGGGTAGGGCCCAGCCGGACAGCATCCCGGTCACCGAGCCGCCGCTGCCCGACTGCAGACCCGGGTCAGGCGGCGTCGGCGGACCCAGCACCTGCTCGACCTCGGGCACCTCGAAGGCAGGAGCCGCGAAGGTTCCGCCGCACAGGTTGGCCTCCAGCTCGCCCGACCGGTCGCGTGAGGCGAAGAAGACGTAGCGGTGGTCCAGGTCAACCTCGAGGCCGCAGGAAGCACCAGAGCTCGCCGACGCCAACTCCGCCCGCTCCCCCACGCGGCCCTGGTAAACCGCGTCGACCACGATCTCGTAGTACACCCGGTCACCTGAGCCGCGCACCGGAAGCAGCGCCATCGGGTCGCGGCGTCTCTCGATGGTGCCGGCGAACACCGCGTCAGCGCCGGCGGCGTACCCGCGAATCGAACCTCCCGCACACGAACACGCGTAGGCCGCGGTGCTGACCCCGCCGAGTAGCACCACGCCGACCCCGAGGCCGACCCCGACCACCAGGCGAAGGAAGCGACTGTTCATGCCACTTCGACGTGGCAGGACCGCCGACCGGTTCCAGGGCCGGGCCGAGGCCAGCTGCCACGGTTGGACGATGTCCGTCGTGCGCCGGCTCGGCTTTGTCGAGGGCGCGCTCCGCAGCGGGAGTCGTGGTGGAAGTGCTCGGGGGAGCTTGTTGGGCTGCATGACGAGTTCGGTCGCTGCAGCCGCTCCGCCAGCCAGACGGTGGTCGCGGTCGTGCCGGTACCGGTCGCCCCGAGCAGGACGACGTCGCGTCAGCCCGCGGTGATCCGGCGTTCGGGGTCGTCGATCGCGGCCGGCCGGTCCCCCGACGGCTAGTAGTCCCGACGACCGTGAACGGCGCCACCTTGCGCTGCAGGTCGGTGACCGGTCTCGCGGCGACAGCGGTACGGCGGCCCGCCGACAGACCCCGGGGAACCGGCGAGGCTGCCGCCCACGTCCGATCGGCATGGTTCGACTCACCGCACCCCTACTGCTATTCGCGCTGACCACCGCGGGCTGCGGGGTGGAGACCAGTGCCGCAGGTCCAGACCGGCGCGGCGCGGACGACGTCGTCGGCGCATGGCAGCTCGTCTCGGGCACCCACGACGGTCGGGAGATACCCGTGGCCGCCGACCACCCGATCACACTGACGGTCGAACGTGACACTTTCGGCGGCACCGCCGCGTGCAACGCGTATGGCGGGCCGGACCCCCAGCGGCGCTCCGGTTGGCGGGTCGACGAGCTGGCCGCGACCGAGATGGCGTGCGCGCCCGCGGTGATGGACTCGGAGCGGGCGTACCTCGACGCCCTGCGGCTCACCGACGAGGCGAACCGGGTCGGCGAGGACGAGCTGGTGCTGACCGGTCCCACCGTCGAGCTGCGCTTCACCGCTGTCGACGCGACCGCCGTCGCCGACCCGGCCGGGACGGCTGGGCGGCTCTTTGCTCGTTCGGGGACCGGGAGAACCGGACGAAACGGGCGCTCGATGGTCACCTGGCGAGCAACGCCGGTCGCTCGCCTAGCAGCGCACCCGGAGGCTGGGGCCCGACCCGAGCTGGTCTGACCTTTCCTCGGTGCGCCTCTTCCCATTGTCGGCCGCACAGGGCAGGATTACCGCGGCACGGGCGGGCACACGACGCCTGCCCCCGGCAGAGAGGCGCGCGGATCGTGCGTAGAGGACTTCCAGCAAAGGCAGCCGCAGCGGTCACGGCCAGCGCGGTCGCCGTGTCGCTCGGAGCCGCCACCAGCGGCGCAGGCGCGATAGTCGACCCCGCCGTCGGACCCGGTGGTGGCGCCGCCGCGGGCGGTGACGCATCGGGGCTGCACTCCATCCAGGGCGAGGGCCGCCCTTCCGGCGACCAGGACAACCGTCAGGGCCGGGTCGCTCCGACCGACCGGCAACGGGCGCTCGCCGCCCGGACCGGCGCAGTCGTCGAGTTCAACGAGCTGGGCACACCGGCGAAGATCACCACGACCGGCACCCGCTTCCTCGACCGCGGGCTGCCGAGCGACCCCGCCCGCACCGCACGCGCGTACCTGTCCGAGAACCGAGCGCTGTTCGGGCTCGGCGAGGAGCAGGTCGCGGCGCTGGAGGTCATCGCGGAACGACCGCTGGGCGACGGCGCTGTGGTCATCCTGCGGCAGCAATTCGGTGGCCTGCCGGCCGCGCATGACGGCCTGGTCTCGGTCGGCGTCGTCGACGGCGCCGTGGTGCACGTCAGCTCGTCGCTGTCCCGGGACGCCGGCGCGCCGGCCGCCGCCACGCTGACCGCCGCCGAGGCGCTCGAGCGGGCCGCCTCGAACGCCGGGCTGAGCGCGCGAGAGCTCGACACCGACCGGGTGCGCCTGGTCGCCGTGCCGACCCCGAACGGCGTGCGGGCGGCGTACCAGGTGGTGCTCGTCGCCAACGACGCGGCGCACCCCGAGGGCTACACGTCGTACGTCGACGCGCGCAGCGGTGAGGTGCTGATCCGGGAGAGCCTGGTCGACCACGCCGAGGACAACCCGGAGTGGGAGGTCTTCCCGGCCAACCCGCCGGCCGACTACAGCTCCACCGACACCCGTGACCGCTGGTGCTGGGTGGCCATCGCCGGCTGTGACCTGGCGGTGAGCAACGACGCGGCCGGCGCGCCGTGGGACGTCGACCAGCGCACCGGGACGCCGACGAACACCTCGATCGGCAACTCCGCCTACACCGTCGAGAAGTGGTTCAGCGCCAACTCGCGCGACGTGGGCACCCGGCCGGCGACCCCGAGCCCGACCCGCACCTACGCCTACCCGTGGACCAACCAGTGGTACGAGGAGGCGTGCAGCCCGACGGTGTTCCAGAGCCCGCAGGCCAACGACATCGACGCGGCCATCGCCAACCTGTTCGCCATGCACAACCGCATGCACGACTGGTCCTACGAGCTCGGGTTCACCGAGGAGACGTGGAACCTGCAGCAGGTCAACCGCGGCGCCGCCGGGCGCGCCAGCGACTACGAGCAGGGCAACGCGCAGGCCGGCGGTGTCGTCGGCGGCCCGCCGACCTTCTCGGCACGCGACAACGCCAACCAGATCACGCCGCCGGACGGCGTGGCGCCGATCACGAACATGTACCTGTGGCAGCCGATCGCCGGCGGCTTCTACGCCCCCTGCGTGGACGGCGACTACGACATGTCGGTGATCGGGCACGAGTACACCCACGCGATCTCCAACCGCATGGTGGCCGGCCCCGACGCGGGGCTGCGCGGCCTGCAGGCCGGCGCGATGGGCGAGAGCTGGTCGGACCTGACCGCGGTGGAGTACATGAACGAGTACGACGTCGTGCCGCCGGGGCAGGACCCGTTCGCGGTCGGCGAGTACGTCACCTCCGACGGCGATGCCGGCATCCGCAACTACAACATGGCGCGCAGCCCGCTGAACTACACCGACGTTGGCTACGACCTCACCGGCCCGCAGGTGCACGCCGACGGGGAGATCTGGAGCGCGACGAACTTCGACATCCGCTCCGCGCTCATCGACCGGTACGGCGCCGGCACGGCAGCGCAGCAGCAGGCGTGCGCCGACGGCGAGACGCCGGTCGACCAGTGCCCGGGTAACCGGCGCTGGATGCAGCTGGTGTTCGACGCCTACCTGCTCATGGTGCGCGGCGACGTCAGCATGGTCGACGCGCGCGACGCGATGCTGGCCGCCGACCAGATCCGCTTCGGCGGCGCGAACCAGGACGCGATCTGGAACACCTTCGCGGCCCGCGGGCTCGGCGAGGGTGCGGCCAGCAACACCAACGCCGACTCCGACCCGGTGCCGAGCTTCTCCTCGCCGCATGCGGCCGAGACGCTGGTCGTCTTCCGGCCGGTGGACGACCGTGGCCCGGTGCCGGGCGCCAAGCTCTACGTCGGGGACTACGAGGCGCGGGCGGTGCCGATGGCTGACACCGACCCCAGCACGGCGCGGACCGACCAGGTCGCGCTCGTGCCGGGCCGCTACGACCTGCTCGTGCAGGCCCCGGGGTACGGCGCGAAGCGGCTCAGCCTCGACGTGCCGGCCGGCGCGCGGCGCGACGTCACCGTGGTGTTGGAGCGCAACCTCGCCTCGGCGAGCTCCGGCGCGACCGCGACCGGTGACGGCGTCAACCTCGGCAAGCTGATCGATGACACCGAGGCCACGAACTGGGCGGCACTGGACCAGCCGGTGCGGGGCCGCCAGGTCACCGTCGACCTGGCCGGCACGCGGGCGCAGACCGTGCAGCGCGTCCAGGTGTCGGCGATGCTGCGGCCGGCGGACAGCCGGGACCAGAACGACCCCGGCGGCCAGAACCGGTTCACCGCGCTGCGGTCCTTCGAGGTGCTGGCCTGCCAGGCCGGTGGCGCGGTGGACTGCAGCCGGGACGCCGACTTCACGGTGGTCTACACCAGCCCGGCGGACGCGTTCCCGGCCATCGCGCCGCGGCCGCGGGCGCCGGAGCTGATCATCCGCTCGTTCGACGTGCCGCTGACGCTGGCGACGCACCTGCGGCTGCGGGTGGTCGACAACCAGTGCACCGGGGCGCCCGACTACGCCGGTGAGCAGGACGCCGACCCGCGCGCCAACACCGACTGCAGTACGGCGAGCTCGGCCGCGGAGGACGTGCGCGCGGCGGAGTTCCAGGTGTTCGCCCGCTAGTACGAGGAGGACGGCAGGTGCCGCCGCGGCCCCATCCGGGGGC
>JALYMZ010000212.1 GCA_030773435.1 Actinomycetota bacterium
GCAAGCCCTCAGCACCTTCAGCCACGGGCTTCGCTGGCTGCTCGACGGGATCACCGCGGCCCCCGGCCGCGCGCATTCCGCCGCCGGGGCCATCGGTTGAGGATCGGCTGTGGGACGCACGGCCAACGCCGAGGACTACAGGGTCGTTGGTCACGTGCTCCCGCTCTGCACCCTGCGGGCGGCGGGAGAGTCCCAAACACCGATCCTCTACGGGTGCGGGTTGGTGCCGACCGGCCGCCGGGACGCAGCATCCGGGCGGCCGGCCTCCCCACGGCGCCCGCGTTCATCGAGCGGGAGACCGGGCCGCGCGTGTTGCGGCCCACGACGTACTGGGGCCTCTTCACCCCCGTGGGCCAGTCTCTACTACTGATCACCTGGCGCTGTTTGAGCTGCCTCCCTGTGGGACGACGCCTGGGCGGCGGCTGACTTCGACAAGTGGATCGGGGCGAACGAGGCGGCACGGTGACCGACCGGGGCGGCCACATACCCACGCTGGAGGACGAGCCGCCCGCCCCCGACGGAACGACTGCGGACGCCCGAACCGCCGACGGCACGGCCACGGCCAGCGCTGCCGGCTCCCCGGCGCCGACGGGAACCGTTTCCGACGCTGTCAGACGGCGACAACAGATCTCCAACACGCACTGGGTTACGTGGCTCGAAGCAGACGGAACCCCCGCCGGCCGACCCGCTCCAGCGTTGCCCGCCCGGCGACAGGACCCCCACGGTTCATCCGCTGCATGGTCTTGTAGACCGCACTCTCTTTGTACCTCGTCCCGTGGTCCGCCATCTCCATGAACACGGAGGCGACCGGGAAGACCTCCTCGCCGGTCCGTTCGACGAGTCGACCCATCGCGGACAGCACCTCGTCCCGGCAGGTGGGCACCGGCGGCCGGCGCCGACCGAGATAGACGATCGGCCTGGCGATGGTCACCGGGGTGTTCGTATGTAGAGGCATCACCTCCACCAAGGCATATTGTTCAAGGGGACGGTCGTTGTTCCCCGAAACTCTGAGTTGCTGCCCGGGGTCCGGACCGGCCCCCGGGCAGTCTCGTATTCGCGCCCAGGGCGGCCTGCGGAAGGGTTGAGACTACGGCCACAGGTCCGCGATATCGACCGCCTCGGCCACACGCAATAACGCAGCCAGTCGCCAGCCGGTCATTGCCGGTATGGCCGGCCGACGTCTAATGTGCGAACGCGTCTTCGTGCGGGGCGCACGCCTGCGGTCGATCGAGGAGGAGGCGACGATGGTCAACCCGATACCGGCGGACTACCCGCGAGTGATCCCGTACCTGCACGTCGACGGCGCCAGCGCGGCGATCGACTTCTACCGGGAGGTGCTCGGCGCCACCGAGCGCATGCGGATGCCTGGGAACACTCCGGACAAGATCGGCCACGCCGAGCTGCAGATCGGCGACGCCGTCATCATGCTCGCCGATGAGGCGCCCGAGATGGACATTCGCGGGCCGAAGACGGTCCGCGGCACCCCCGTCACGATCTGCGTCTACGTCGAGGACGTCGATGCCGTCGTGGACCGTGCTACCGCGGCAGGTTCGCGCACGGTCCGACCGTCGAGGACCAGTTCTACGGTGACCGCACCGGGACCTTCGAGGATCCGTTCGGTCATCACTGGAACGTGATGACCCACGTTGAGGACGTCGACCCCGACGAGATGCAGCGCCGCATGGCCGAGATGAACAGTTAAACGGACGGCGCGCGCTGGTTGCGAGGGCGCAGTCGATCTGCTCATCGCGGTGACGGCAAGGGCCACCGACCTTCCCCTCTACACACCCAACGCCGACGACCGCCCAACCCTCGGCACCTTGTCGAGGTCGTCGTCGTGTAGTCCCCCGGGTTCTGTCCACAGTTGGGGAGTCGCTCGGGCTTCTCCACCGTCTCGCCGTCGGTACACGGCGCCGTGGACCCACTTAGACTGGCCGGCGTCCCGGCACGGCGGCGCGAGCACCGGGCCCGACCACCAGCATGGGGAGACACGTGGCGTCTGCGCTTCGGTGGGTCGCCGGCGTCCTCGTGCCCACGCTCGCCGCGGCCCTGCCGTTCACCGCCCGCGCCGACACCGACGACCCCGCGCCGGGTGGCCGCCCGCCCTCCGCCGAGGAGGTCGGCACCCTGCCGCCGGTGCAGGGACCGGCCTGGGCACGGCACCGTGAGCTTCTCATGGGTAGCGCGGCGTTCCAGGCGCTGCAGCGGCCGGCGCCCAGCGCGCCGGTGCGGCGGCCCAACATCGTGCTGATCACCACCGACGACCAGACCCTGCGGGAAATGCGGTGGATGCCGAAGACCCGCGCGCTCATCGGGGAGTCCGGGGTCACCTTCGACGGGTCGATCGCCCCCCATCCGCTGTGCTGCCCGGCCCGCGCGATGACACTGACCGGCCAGTACGCGCACAACAACGGCGTGCACAGCAACGGCGGTGCCTACGGCGGTTACGAGGCGCTCGACCACAGCAACACGTTGCCGGTGTGGTTGGCCGCTGCCGGCTACCAGACGGCGTTCATGGGCAAGTACCTCAACGGCTACGGCGTCCCCTACCCCCGCGAGGTGCCGGCGGGCTGGCAGCATTGGTACGGGTCGGTGCGCGGGGTCTACGACTACGAGCACACGGTGCTCAACCAGAACGGCCGCCTCGTCGGCTATCCCGGCGTCTATCAGACCGACCTGTACGCCACCCTGACCGAGCGGCTGGTGCCGCGGCTGGCTGACGCCGGCGCGCCGTTCTTCCTGTGGCAGTCCCACGTCGCGCCGCACACCGAGTGCCCCCGGGCGCTGCAGCAGCGGGAGTACTGCTGGGCACCGCCGTCACCAGGGCCGGGCTACCGGCTGGTGTTCGACGACGTGCGGCCACCGCAGCTCGACCTGGCGTCGTACGACGAGCAAAACGTGCGGGACAAGTCCGAGATGATCCGCACCTCGCCCCGGTTCGACGACGAGACCCGAGCGGACATCACCGAGCTGTTCCAGCGGCGCATCGAGTCGCTGGCTTCGGTCGACGACGCGGTCGCCCGCACGCTCGCCGCACTGGAGGAGGCCGGCGTGCTCGACGAGACCCTGGTGGTCTTCACCTCCGACAACGGTTATCTGCTCGGCGAGCACCGCTACGTCGGCAAGAACGTCGGCTACGAGCCGGCGTTACGGGTGCCCTTGCTGCTGCGCGGACCCGGCGTGCCCGCCGGTGTGCACCGCTCCCAGACCGTCGGCACGCTCGACCTGGCTCCGACCTTCCTGGCGGTCGCCGAGGCTACCGCCGGACCCACCCTCGACGGGCGTGACCTCATGCCGGTCGCCCGCCGAGACGCGGCCGGGTGGGACACGATGCTCGTGCAGGGTGCGCCGCGGGTGGCGAGGCGGGAGGACGCGTGGCGCTACCGCGGCGTGCGGACCAGGCGCTGGACCTACCTGGAGTACCCCCGCAGCGACGAGGTGGAGCTCTACGACCGTCGCCGCGACCCGCTGCAGTTGCGCAGTGTGGCCGGGGCACCTGCGTACGCCGCCACGGAGCGGGAACTGGCCGGCCGGCTCGCGGCGCTCGGCGACTGCGCCGGCGCCAGCTGCCGGGTCGATTTCGGCCCGGTTCCGACCCCGGAACGGTGACGCTGCGAGGCGGACCGATAACGGTGCGAAACACTTCGAGTGATCTGCGCCACGGCCGCGACAAAGTGTCCGGTTCCGTTTGAAACATCGCGCGTCCCGTGTTTAGTGTCTCCCAGCCAACTGCACAGAGCACCGGGCACGCCGAGTCCTGCCCGTCCGGTGCTTCCCCGTCATCAACCACTCTGGGCAGGAGTGGGGGAACCAGTTTCCTCGTCGTGGCAGGCCTGATCCCAGGCCGGTCGCGCACTAGGGGTGAAGTCGCCGTACCCCCGGCGGCCGGGCACCTTCCAGCCCGAACCCGACAGCTCACCTCACAGGCGTGGGAAGGGACTTCGCATGCCTGCGACCATCCGCGGGCGGCGCCTGCTCACGCCGCCGCTCACCGTCCTCCTCACCGTGGCCACCGCGCTCGCGGTGGTCCTCACCCTCGCCGCCCCTGCCGACGCCGGGCATCTGCGACGCGAACGCAAGGTCGACAATGCGTTCCAGATCGTCCGGAACCAGCAGGGCGACCCGTACACCTACGGCGCGGCCGGCCCGCACCGATTCGACTGCTCCGGGCTCATGTACTACGCGTTCCGCAAGGCCGGCATCCGCAACATCCCCCGCACCTCGAGTGCGCAGTACAGCTTCACCCGCCGGATCAAGAAGTCGCGGATGCGCCCCGGCGACCTCGTGTTCTTCTACGACGGCGGCGGCATCTACCACGCGGGTGTCTTCGCCGGACGCCAGAACGGCCGGGCCTACGTCATTCACGCCTCGCGGCCGGGCACCGACGTCAAGCGCGACCCGATCTGGACCAGCCAGTGGAAAGGTGGCACGCTGCGCTTCCGCCGTTGAGGCGCGGTCGCCCGTACGACGTCCCGACCCGTACCAGGTCGTGAGGGGTCGGTCCCGTCCGGGGCCGGCCCCTCGCCGTGTCGACGTGGTGTAGCGACCGGAGTCGCTGCCGGCGTTGCGACACTGGACCGCATGGCTCGAACCTCCGCTTTCCGGCTGCGCCACCGCGCGGCTGCAGTGGCCGCCGGCCTCGGGGTGGCCGCACTCGCGCTGGCTGCCTGCTCCGGCGGTGGGGAGGCCGGCGAGGGCGCCGGTCCGTCGCAGCCGAC